>NZ_BJCE01000099.1:0-19278 GCF_005402885.1 Sphaerospermopsis reniformis | reverse complement strand
TTGAAATCCCAAAAAATGCACACTTTTTCCGGTATACCCTTCAAAACCCTTGCACTAATTTCTGTGTTTATCAGCCTCTAACCTTTGATATATCAAGGTTTTAGGTTTATTCAGCAAACCCTAACTATGGACTTTTTTTTGATTTAAAGTTAAAATACACTAATTTGATAGAAATAGTGTATTTATGAAAAATTTATCCGTAACCAGTCAAAACTTTGATCCCACTTTAGAAGAGAAAAAAGAAACCACCTCCCACCAACCAAGCAGCAATATTTGGAAGAAATTAAGAGGAGGGTTTTTTGTTGTTTTCGGATATTTGCTTTCTCCATTATGCTGGTGGAATGATTTATTATTCAATCTACCGATAGCGTACTTTTTTGGTTATGTGTGCAGTTTTTTGTCAGAAAATTTACTTTTACCTTGCACAATTATTGGTTACTGGTTATCAAATATTATTGGTATTCTCATGATGCAATTTGGAGCCGGTGATATTTTTCAAAAACAACCCCAGGAGCGTAATCTTAAAAAAGAGATATTCAATACTTTGATTTCTTCAACTGCATATACCTTATTAATTGTGTTTTTACTTCAGTTGAAAATTATTGATATTCCTCTAGAAATTTTCAACAATTCATAAACAATAAAATCCCCAATTTTAACCAAGAGGGGATTTAAAATCAAGATTCATGATTAAAAAAATAACTATAAGCATTCAGCTATCAGCTAACAGAAATCAGCTTTTTAAGGGTTAGACTAAAAATCACATATTGATAATCTACTGATTTATCCAATATTCTGACTCCTGACTCCTGACTCCTGAATTCTTACAAATAACTTAATTTTCACTTGCTGTAATTAACTGTTGAATATCGCCAATTTTAAAATCTTCTTTACCCACAATTAACGGTAATTTACCATTCCACTTTTCTAATGCTTGTCTTTGTAATAATTCTGGAGTCAAAATATTTTTTAATAAACTCAAAGATTCAGCTTCACCCTTGGCTAAATTTACCTTAGCTTCCGCTTCCTTAGCTGCTTTAATCGCTAAAAATTCCGCCCGTTTTGCTTCCTGTGCAGCAACTTGTTTTGCTTCTACAGCTTCTATAAACTGATCAGAAAAGTTGATATTAACTAAAGATACATCGTCAACTATAATATAATAATTATCTAATCTTTGTCTTAAAAAATTATCTAATTTATTTTTCACATCTTCACGTCTAGTAATGATTTCTTCTGCTGTATATTGAGCGACTATAGCTTTTACAACTTCTGCAATTGCTGGATCAATAATCATATCTATAATGTTTTTTTCATCGCCAATTTGTTGAAATACTAGATTTGTTTTTATGGGTTGAATATGCCAATTTAGCACTACTTGAGTAAAAATATTTTGTAAATCTTTAGATATAGACTCAGTAGATATAGATTGTTTTTGGATTCTAATACTTAATTTTTTAACTGTATTCACTACAGGAATAATTAAGTGTATTCCTTCGCCTAATACTGGATCTTGCACGTTTCCAAACTTCATTAATACACCACGCTCACCAGCATTAACTATAACAAAAGGAGTAACTAAAATAGTAATTAAACATATTAAAGCCGTGAGTTTACCTGCTTTTTTGAAAGTATGATATTTTTTCATCTCGGTCGCATTCTTTGATCATGTTGATACAATATTCTGTAATTATGTCTATCGTGCAAAATTATATCATGACTTTAGTAACTATACACTAAATATACAAAAATACTGTAGTTAATAGTATATAGATTCCCGACTTCTTAAAGAAGTGGGGTATTCGGGTATTACAGCAAATTTCAATTTGAGTTACTGATCATTATAGTCAATTTGTATTTACCAGTGTTTCCAACTATGAGAATACTGAAAAATGTATTCACTAATACTGCATTTAAAGAGAGTTTATGAAATACTAACATAAAATTTTCTTAAATACCACTTGCATAATTTCTGATTGTTTTAATTCTAACTACCTGCTTCTATATGAACCAAGACCCTTATTTTCTCTCAGAAATATCTGATTTTCTTTATCCACGTAGTGCATATTATGGACAGTTTGAACCAGAATATTTATTATTTAATGCTCATCTTCAAGATTTTTCTCAAAGGGTGAACTACATTTGTGGTCTACAAACTGGTGGTAAACTTTCCCCAGAGGATGCTTATAAACAAATTCAGATTCTTTGGAAAAACTTAAAAATGACTAAGAAAAAATTGTTAATTTCCTAGTAATACCATTTCTGTAGAAGAATGTGCCAAATTTCTGAATATCTTGCTTCCTTCTTTGTGTACTTGGTCTTCTTTGTAGTTATTTGATTCTTGAATTTGGTACACATGATTGGTATAAATATCTGATTATATCCCCGAATGACCCAAAAATTCGGGGATTTATCTACTGATTTTTTACCTATTACATATTAGTAGGCACTGAGCAAACTGTAAATAAGACTCGTTAACACTAAAGAAGTAATGACTACATAAATAAATTGTCGCAGGAATAAAAAAGTCAAAAAAGAAATAAGGACTCGTAAAACTGGAACAGCAATTAATATTAGAAGTCCTAGTTGAATAATTGCCCGCCGACTACCTGATAAAATTGCTGTGAATACGCCAATAGGTGAGCATAATTCAGGAGATGTACCACGAAATATATGATATTGAGCAGGTTCTGAACCGTGATTGATTAAATGTAATATTCCTCCTATAAATACTATAGAACTGGCAATCAAAACACCATATCTAAGTAAATTACTGAGCAGATTTTCTAATAATTGCTCACCCGGCAATTTTTCTATTTTATGATTATTTGCAATTACACCCTGATAATTGAGATGATTGACATGATGAAAATGTTGTTTTTCTAGTTGTTGAATATCTGAATCTGGTTCTTCAGATATTAAAGCTAGAGTCATTACTTCAGTTTCTTGTTGTATTGATGAAGTCCAACGAAAACCCGAATTTAATCTATACATAATTATAACCCCCCTATAAGACTGTTGTACACCATTTTGATAGCCATTACGACTAGCACAAGGCTAAAAATTATTCTCAATGTTTGGGTTTTAGCACCAATTAAAATTCTTGCTCCTAAAAAAGCGCCTGGTAAAACTCCCAACATTACTGGCATGGATAAACCAGGATCTATATATCCACGACTTAAATAAACACCGGCAGAAGCTGCTGCTGTAACACCGATCATAAAATTGCTGGTGGTGGTGGAAACTTTAAAAGGTAGACGCATGGCTTGATCCATTGCTAATACCTTAAATGCTCCCGAACCAATTCCTAATAAACCAGAAAGCACACCGGCAATTAACATAATGCTAAATCCAGCAGGTAAGGCATTTATTTGATAAGGTATCACACCGTTAGGTGTGGGATAAGTGCCATTGAGTTGGAGATATTCCGCAATGGGATCTGGTTCGGCAATTTCTTGATTTTCTGCTTTTGGGCGTTGGGATAAATATGCTGAATAAATTAAAACAACTGCCAAAATAATTGTTAAGAATTTCACGGAAACAAAGGCAGCTAATAAAGCTCCAATCATTGCACCAATGGTAGTGGCAACTTCCAAAAACATTCCTAAGCGCAGGTTAGCAAATCCTTGTTTAATGTATGTAGATGCTGAACCTAATGATGTGGCAATTACTGAGACTAAAGATGCACCAACAGCATAACGAATATCAACACCAAAAACTGAAGTTAATAAAGGAACTATAACGACTCCGCCTCCTAAACCTGTTAATGATCCTACTAACCCAGCACTAAATGATCCCAGCCAAACTAATAAAGAAAATGTGAGTATAGTCAAAATTTTTTCCTCTTGGTGTATTAGTTATTATTGATGATTAATCATTCATTTGTCATTAGTTGTTAGCATTTTTTATTAATTGTTGAGCTACCAATATTTAACAGTCAGTAATAGGTAAAAATTAAAGATAAATTTCAGTTTGTAAATGTTTATTATGGAGTTATACAAACTTTAAATTTGATGCTTAACCTAAGTACTGATAAATAAAGGCTGATTTTGTTTTTTACGCTGTTATCTGTTAAGTACATTCATTAGACTTAAACTATGACTGTCAATGAAGACAAAAGTACCTAATCCAATCAAAACATAGGGCATGAAACGATGACCATATTGGGTGAACAGATGGGCGATCGCCTGGTTATGAGTTAATTTATATGCCACATAACACAATAATCCCACGGACAAAAAGAACACACCCAAAATTAATAAAAGACTCTGCCAATTACTACTAGCAAATATCGGTACATAAATACTAATGTTGTCTGTACCATTAGCGAAAGTAATAGCAGCTACGCTGTAAGTTTGCACATTAAAAAATTTAGCTAACAATGATTCATGAGATGTTTCTGTATTTGTATCTACATCTTCTGATTCTTCATCTTCGGAATTTAGTAAAGTTTTGATGCCGATGATGATTGGTATTAAACCAAATAAACCAATCCAAGGACGAGGTAAAATTAAACCGCCAAAGAAACCAGGTAAACTCACCAAAACTAAAGCTGTAAAACCTGCATATTGACCTAAAATTATATGCCATTTACGGAATTTCACATTTACTTGTGAAAAAAACAAAGTTAAGATGACTAAATCATCAATATTGGTGGCACTAAAAGCGGCCGCCCCTGTACTAATTGCTGTGATTACACCACTCATAGGAATTTGAGATTTGAGATTTGAGATTTGAGATTTGAGATTTGAGATTTGAGATTTGGGAAATTACCACCTGTTAATAGTTATTTCTTTCCGCAAAACTCGCATGAATTTCATCAACTCGTTGCTGCATTCCTGCTACTAAATGGGGGGAGCGTTGTTTTTTAATTAAAAACCAACTACAACTAGTAACAAGATAGATTAAAAACAAGTAAGGAAAAAGATTATAAGGAGCTTCTGGAACAGGAAAAAGATTACTACCAGGAATACCCACACTTCCTAAAATGGGAATCATCATAAAACCCACCGCCAACATAGAAAATACTATATCTATGAGACGGAGTTTATTAATTTTGTGTAGATAGACTGGAGCAGCAACAGAAATCAAAATATAAACAGTTAAAAAACCATAACTACAAATAGCACCCAAATATCCCATACACTCAAAGAGTTTGATGTGGAAAAAAGACATGATCGCCGGAACTAAAAATGTCAAAAATGAACACATTGTAACAGCAACATGAGGAGTTCTATTTTCTGTGTGGGCATGACCTAAAGACGCATGAAATAAACCATGACGTGCCATTAAAAAAGCTACTCTAGCAGCAGGGTTAATACTTCCTAAAATGCAAGCAAAGAAACTAAATAATGCTCCTAAACCTACTAATTCTCCTAAAAAACCAACTCCTACTTGTTGAGAAAGAAAACCTAAAGGTTCTTCTGTTTGAGTAATAGATATCCCAGTACCACTAAAACCCAAAACTTCTATGTAAGTAGTAGAAACAAAAAATAAACCTGCAAGGATAACACTACCCATCACTGCTTTAGGTATTGTACGTAATGGTTTTTTGGCTTCATCTCCTAAGCTAGTGGCACTTTCAAAACCAGAGAACCCAAACATAACTAAAACTAATCCAGTGGCTATATTACCGGGATTCACACCAGATAAAGTTAATTGAGACATATCTACAGCAAAACCTTTGTGCGCCCAAATAATCAGGCACAAAATGATAATTAAAACTAAAGAAACTACTTCTAACCACAGCATAGTTAGTGCTGAAAGTTGAATATCTTTATAAGCTGCATACCAAGAAATTCCCGCCCCAATAGCTAATAGTGTAATACTCGAAGGATGAATACCTAAATGGCTAATAAAAATCCCAAAAAAGTTAGCAAAACCACAAAGAACTGACATTCCTGTAAATAAATAAGCCAGTACCAAACTCCAACCACAAATTACACCTGCGGTTGCTCCTAAACCTTTGGTAATGTATGAGTATAAAGAACCAGGAGAAGCGGAACGACTGGCGAATTGGTTGATATTAATGCTCACTAATAATAATCCCATCAAACCAATCACAAAACTTAGCCAAGTACCATTTCCTGAGAGTGCCACAATCAAACCAATGTTAGATGCAGGTACAGTTGTTGGTGCAATAACCGCAAAAGATTGAGCTAAAACTTCTGAGAAAGAAAGGCAATTTGGCTTTAAGCCGTGAAAACTTGTAGGTGATTTAATTTCTGTGTTCATCTTCAGGATTCTCTATTGTGAAATGACGCATACATAGATGGACAATAGGGAGATTTTGATTTTTGTCTGAGTAATACCTAATGGCAAGTAATAAAAATTTACAAAAGTGTAAAGTTTTTCTTTTTTTGTGCATATTTACCAGCCAATTCCACAGAAATAAATCCCTGATCTGTATTGGATTATGGCTAATTTTTAGTTATACCTTCTAGGCTATTCAGACCTGTGATTTATGTGTACAAAATTCCCTTAAAGAATCTGTAGCTGCTGTTTATAGATTAACCCCATATCTATTCCTAGCAACTACTATTAGGATTTGTGTTTTCTTTGACAAATCAAATATTACATGATGCTTTGATATTATGCAAGTGGTTTATCTATTTTTTTCTGATATTTTTTGTAAAATTATTTTCTGTTGATAAATACTCAAAAGAGCATCGGATTTGGTGGGAATTAAATTTGTATAAAAAATTCTTTTCCAAGATTTAATAAAAGTATGTAAAAATACACTACTTAATCATGAGTTATTTAGGGTGTTATATAGGTAAAAGCCTATAAAATTATAGATTTTTGAGATTTTTTAATATGCAAATTCAAGTTAATACTGGGTATTCTAATTGGCTAAATGATATTCTTGCCCATTTGAATTAATTATGATAATTTAAACTAGCGAACAGTTCAGTAAGTAGAAACATGATGGTTTTTTCATTTCTACTTTGGGTCAAATGGATAATCTAAATATTCTCAAATCAGGAATTACTACCATGAAAAGTCTCAAGTATATATTGATGATTGCGTTATGCTGTATCAGTTTATTATTTTCTGAATCTGCGTTAGCAGATCCGCCCAGATATAAGAAAAATCCTGATTACATAGCCCTGACTCAACAATTGAACCAGTTAGCAAACGCAAAAGCTACACAAACTTTACCCCAAGGCTATACACCAAAACAATTAGAGCAGAAAATCAGTGATTTAAAATTACAAAAATTAGCCTTTGAATCAGGGATTGATTGGGGGCAATGTATTAATAAAACAGGTAAAACAATAGCTATTTATGGACCAGAACCAAATTTAGAAGAAGATGATTATTCCCAAGGATCAGCTTTATATTTTTTAGGTGATAATCAGACAACCAAAAATAAATGGAATTGTCAAGGAGTTTATATACCTTCAGATGTTAAAGCTGTAGCTGTTGGTTTAGATGGAGAAAACCAAGAATTAACAGGTGATTCAATTGTTAAAGTTACTAATGGCACTAAGTTAGTTTTGACAACTAACCCAGATACAGGTGTTATTGAGTTTAGCCAAGCAGGAACACAAATTCTCAAACCTGGTGAAATTAACTGGTTTATTCCTAATGTTTCTCAGGCAATTGTAAATGCAAGAGTGATTAATGCACCTGCTCAAAAATCTTAATTTTTTACTGGTTAGTAGTTATTAGTCATTTCATTAAGCATTTCATTAAGTATTCAGCTATCAGTAATCAGCTATTATTCATGATTTTCTTCTTTGCTGATGGCTGAATACTGACGGCTGAAGACTTATGGTTTAATAATTATGGTTTAATAATTATGGTTTAATAATTAAATTCATACCAATAGCCCAAGCTAAAGCAAGCATCCAACCTGCAAGTATATCACTAGGAAAATGAACTCCTAAATATAGTCTTGTCCAAGCAATAATTAAGAGGTAAAAACTACCAATAATTAAAACTAACCACCGCCAAGGATGATCCCAAGTTAAAATTACTAAAATTGCTACTAATGTCATACTTGTCATGGCATGACCACTAGGAAAAGCATAATCCAATTCTGGTGCTTTTGATATCCATAAATTAGGGCGTGTTCGCTGTATAATTTCTTTAGCTGTGTGATTAATAATTAAATTTCCTATAGCAGTAGTGATCAGATAATTAAAAGTTCTCCATCTGCGGTTACGTAATAAAATTATGGCGATCGCACTCAACACAGGAAATGCAGTCCAAAATGATCCCCACTTAGTTAACACTACTGCGATCGCATCTAGTTGAGGATTAGCTGTACTATGAATAGCCATCAAAATCGGCACATCCCAAGAAAAGCTATCTTTATTCTGCGAAATTTTCACCGCCATAATTTCCACAACTTGCAAAGGTAAATACACACCTATCAACATCAGCAACAAAGAACGCCAATTAGAAAACAGCAGGTTTTTGATCACCATAACCTTTGATGTGTGTTCCTCTTTCATCATTTTCATTTTATTCATAAGTTAAGAAATTAGCTATTAGTAATTAGCTATTAGTAATTCAATACTTTTCGGTTAACCCTAAAACAACGACATAACGTAGGTTGGTTTGAGGAAAGAAACCCAACATTTACAAGGGTTTGTTGGATTTCCACACGGTAAACCCAACCTACAAAAATCCTTAATCGAACAGTATTGCCTCAAAATCAATATTATTACACTGCCAAAAGCGCAAATTACACAAAAGTAAAAGATTTATAAGAAATTTTTTATAGTAGCTGCGTTTATTTTTTATTTGATGCAAATATTTCTATTTAAGTAACTTATTATTAGCGTTTAATTAGGATTTATTATTATTTAACTAGCAATAAAATCCCCCATAGCTGTAGTTTGTATTTCCTCAACTATTGATCATTTTTTCTCTATTCGTCAGCAAATAATCACCACAAAATCAACAAAAAATTATTTCATTTTCAGACCTTGACAATATACTTTTCCCAGGTGTACTATTAAAATACGGTAAGTCAATCAAGATTGCGGTGATTAATCCAAGTGAAGACAATCAGGTTAAGAAAATAACAACCTAAATTTTCACCAGAGGGAAAACTCATCCTTGAGGAGTTATTACAGATCACAGCTAAAACCCACTACAAAACAGGAACATGGACTACTTACTACTACCCGTTTTCAGCTTTTTCATCGGTATTATTGTCGGTTTAACAGGAATAGGAGGCGCATCTTTAATCACTCCAATGTTGATTTTTATTTTTCAAGTACCGCCTTCTATTGCTATCAGTTCTGATGTTGTAGCAGCCACATTAATGAAAGTAGTAGGTGGAGTCAAACACTGGCAACAAAAAACCCTAGATATAGAAATAGTTAAATGGCTGGCAATAGGTAGCGTTTCAGGTTCATTGTTAGGTGTAGCGGTTTTACATCAACTCAGAAACAGTAACCTCAACATAGATAATCTTTTGCTGCGGTTATTGGGAGTAATGATTTTAATTGTTACATTCACAGCATTAATCCAAATGTTGTTAGTGAAGTTTTTCCCCAAAGTCAATTTACCCGAATTACCAACATTAAATGTTAAAACTAATCAAGGGCGGTTTTTAACATTGTTAATTGGCGCACTTTTAGGTTTTTCTGTGGGTATGACTAGCGTTTCTTCCGGTTCTATGTTTGCCTTAGTTTTGATGGTTTTCTTTCGTCTTGATGCCCGTAAATTAGTAGGTACAGATATTACTCAAGCCGCAATTTTATTAATATTCACATCTTTAGGACATCTCACATTAGGAACAGTTAATTGGGGTTTAGTGATACCAATTTGGATCGGTTCAGTTCCCGGTGTAATTATTGGTGCTAAACTTTGTGAAATGACACCTCAACGCCCTTTGAAATTGATTATATACAGCATTTTAATGATGGTAAGTTGGAAGTTAGTTTTACCAGCATAAGTAGGGGTTAACCAAAATCACATTTCTCCATCTTAATAGAGATTTAGTGGAATAAAAAATATCTGTAAACCTGAAAATGCTTTTCCAATATTTTATTTTCAAATATCTTATAACAATGATTTGATCATTTCTAAAGTACCACGTTCATACATAATAAATAATCCCAAACCAATTAACACAAATGGAACTAAAGCCTTACCATAACGAGTTAGAATATCACCAATAGCAGCTTGACGACTTAATAAATAGGCAATACCACACCACACCCCTACCATAGATAAGAAAACAATCAGAATAATTCCTAAACTACCAAAACTCTGACCAGCAAATAAGGGAATGTAAATACTAATATTATCACCACCATTAGCCAGCGTTACAGCCGCAACTTTATAAGTATTAGGGTGAAGAATACTTAATAAAAAAGCAAATATGGGATTGGGATGTGATGACTCTAATAAATCACTATTTACTGTTTGTACTTCTGTATTTTCTTCTTCTCGATTCAATAAATATTTAATGCCAATTACTATTGGTAATAATCCTAATAATCCAATAAATTCTCGCTGAATCACTAAGCCACCAAAAAAACCTGGTAAACTAAGAATAATAATAGCTAAAAAACCAAGGTATTGACCGATAAAAATATGTCTACGGCGAAAATTACTATCTATTTGTGAAAATAAAAGTAGTAAAATAATAATATCGTCTATATTAGTGGCTGCAAAAGCGATAATACCTTGAGTAAAAGCAGTAATTAAACTATTCATGATGTTTGAAGATTAATGATGTAGAATGAATGATTTATTGATATCTATAATCACAGGAGTTGTAACTTTTATTGCTACTAATATTGATGATCTTGTGATTTTGTTGGTTTTTTTTGCCCAAGCTGATGATAATTTACAACCTTGGCAAATTGTTTTAGGTCAATATTTGGGTTTTACGATTCTTGTCATTCTCAGTTTACCTGGTTTATTGAGTGGTTTAATTATACCTACAAACTGGATTAGTTTATTAGGTTTGATTCCTTTGTCTATGGGTATTAGTAGTTTAGTTAATCAAGAACAAGATACCAATTTATCGGCTGAAATTAATACCGAAATTACACCATTTGCATCATCAAGTCAAAGTAATTTGTTAAGTTCTCAAATTTATACCATTACTCTAATTACTATTGCTAATGGCAGTGATAATATTACTGTTTATATACCTTTATTTTCTACCAATAAACTAGATAGCTTTTTAGTGATTATAGTTGTCTTTTTCCTCCTATTGTCAGTTTGGTGTTACGCAGCTTATAAGTTAACCCACCAGAAGCAAATAGCAAATTTTTTAACTAATTATGGTAGTTATTTTGTACCTTTTGTACTGATGGGTTTGGGTGTTGTAATCATCTATCAAAATCAGGCATTAAGTCCGATCAAACTCCTTGGTATTTGTCTGTGTTTGTTAGTTTTGATGAAAAAGAATTAATTGATTGATTAATTGATTAATTGATTAATTGCTTTTCCCATATTTATTAGCTGATGACTCACACTAAATGTAATACATGGGATCATTTTGAGTGCGAGTTTCTTTTTCTTGACATAAGTCTTGGAGTGTGTGACTACGCAACACTTCACTAGAAGCGGTGTTAGCTTTTTCCCAAATTTCACGCACTAGAGTCCTTTCTATAGTTGGATTTTCAGAATTTTCTTTCTCTTTCCGTTCTCCTTCTACCAAGGTGACTATTTCTAGTAAGGTTATTTGCCAAGGTTCACGCACTAAAAGAAAACCACCTTTTGAACCGCGCTGACTCTGCACCACACCCGCA
Source organism: Sphaerospermopsis reniformis (assembly GCF_005402885.1). Classification (NCBI taxonomy): domain Bacteria; kingdom Bacillati; phylum Cyanobacteriota; class Cyanophyceae; order Nostocales; family Aphanizomenonaceae; genus Sphaerospermopsis; species Sphaerospermopsis reniformis. The sequence continues at coordinate 7,552 of NZ_BJCE01000099.1, read as the reverse complement.
CGTCGCAGTTGAGTGAGAATTTGTTCTAAGTAACGCTCTGGGATGGGTTGCTTGGCTGCAATTTCACTTATAGTTAGAGTAACTTTTTGATCATGGTGGCTGGCTAGTTCTAGCAGTGCTAAGAGTGCGTATTCCACCTTGGCGGAAAGTTCCAGGAGACGGTAGCTTTGACTATTCACGTCTGTATTTAAAATACTACTGTACATTGATAGATTTAAGAGCCTTTTTACGAAAGAAGTCTACTTTAAAGTGTTAAATGTGATAGCTTCTCACTTGTTTTACTAAAATATCATAAATCTATCGGATTACCGTAGTTATTTAATATAATTCCCATAGTTGCTCTATATTGACCAGAAATCAACACATTTGTAGGGTGCGCCCGATGTCAAAATTGCTTGATTTACTTGATTTGTGCGGTCTGACTTACCCTAGAAGATATTTTTGGCGTGACTTTCTGATCCGAAATCATATATACTACGGTTAGAACATCGGAAAATAGTAATATAATATACTTATGCCTTTAAATACAATTATTTTCAGGTTATCTACTGATAACGATCGCCAAAAGTTTCATTTTTCCAGGCGATCGCTCATACCCAGTAAAAAAAATGCCCTCTGGCAAATAGAAAGCGGCTTTGTCATGACTTATACCTACTTAGAAGACGGTACAACAGTAGCTTTAGGTTTATGGGGACCTGGGGATATAGTGGGTGAAATGCTGTCAAAAATCAAACCCTATTGCATAGAATGTTTAACTAATGTAGAAGCGAATATTTTAGCAGCAGATAACTTGCAGCAATTTACAGATGCTTTACTTCAGCACATCCATCAAGCAGAAGAATTAATGTTAATACGTAGCCATAAAAAAGTAGAAACTATGCTAATTCAACTTCTAGCATGGTTATCTAAAAAATTTGGCTCACAGGTAGAAACAGGGAGATTAATTAATATGCGACTGACACATGAAGACTTAGCCGCCCTTGTTTGTTCTACCCGTGTTACTATCACTAGATTATTAGGACAATTAGAAGATGCAGGAGTAATTGATCGAATGTCTTTGAATCGGATTATTGTCAAAAAAGAAAATATTTGGTATTACGAGATTTAAGTATAAGCATTCATCCGTCAGCCAGAAATAAGAAGCTCATCAATAATAGGTTTTAAATTGGTTTCATTAAGACTGGTGTTATTTGACAACACAGGAGCATCCTTATTATTAACCCAGTCTTTCTCTAAAGAATAACTGGATAATTAATATTGTCTGAATATTGTCAGAATCAAGATATCCAGGATTTGAGGATTTACAGGATAAGTAACTAGAAAGCTGGTAAAATATATTAAATTTTTGATCCTGATTTGATATAATATCTATGATTGGTAGTAAAATGATATAGATATTAATTAGTTAACTATAGTTCCTAACTCTAGTTGCTAATTATCTAGTTAATCCTAATCATGGTTAATTACTGACAAATATCTGTTTTCATCCTGTAAATCCTCTAATCCTGGAAATCCTGATTCTGACAATATTGAAAAATACCTGTTTTATCCTATCACCCCATATTGACAATGACAGCCATAACCATTAACCTAAACCCTATTGTCAGATTTACCGATGATCAATTTTATCAACTCTGTCGGAAAAATCCTGATGTAAAATTTGAACGCAACGCTAAAGGAGAACTATTAATCATGTCACCCACAGGAGGGGAAACTGGAAGAATTAATTCAGAAATTAATGCTGATTTTGGTGTTTGGAATCGTCAAACTAAACTAGGCGTGTGTTTTGATTCTTCCACCTGTTTTAAACTTCCTAATGGTGCAAATCGTTCTCCAGATGTTGCATGGATTAAAAAAGAAAGATGGGATAGTTTAACCACAGAAGAAAAAACTAAGTTCCCTCCCATTGCCCCTGATTTTGTTTTAGAATTAATGTCACCTACAGATAGCTTGCAAGAAACACAAAAGAAGATGCAAGAATATATGGAAAATGGTGTAAAATTAAGTTGGTTGATTAATCCAAAAACACGCCAAGTAGAAATTTATCGTTTAGGTAAACCAGTCGAAATATTAACCGCACCATTAGAATTATCAGGGGAAGATATTTTACCAGGATTTATTTTAAACATGGCAATAGTTTGGTAAATGAAATTTTAGAGAAAAATACAATATGATGACAAATTTAGAAATAGACGAAAACTTAATCAAAGAAGCACTTGAACTGAGTGGTTATATTGATCAAAGTGCTGTAATTGCAGAAGCTTTAAAACAATTTATACAACGACGAAAACAACAGGAAATTATAGAACTATTTGGTACAATTGAATATGAAGATGATTATGACTATAAACAACATCGTAAAATTTATAATTGTCAACAATAGTTGTGCTTCATCAATAGAAATATTTGCAGGTAATTCCAGCCTAAGCTCATTCATAACTTCTACCTGATAATCATTTTGTGAATCATATCTTGAACTTTAGCATACACAGCCAAATATCCTAAAAATTATAATAAAATTAATTATAAAATTAAAACAAAACACAAATCCAAACACAACGACAACTAAATGCGTATCTCTTTCAATTGGTTACGGGAACTCGTAGAAATTAACCAAACTCCAGAAGAACTAGCCCACACCTTGACAATGGCAGGGTTTGAGGTTGAAGATATAGAAGATCGGCGCACTTGGGCGGATGGCGTTGTGATCGGTAAAGTGCTGCAACGGGAACAGCACCCCAACGCGGATAAACTAAGTGTCTGTACAGTAGATGTAGGTGCAGAGGAAACATTAAACATCGTTTGTGGTGCGTCCAATGTCCGCGCAGATATTTATGTACCAGTTGCAACCAAAGGTACTTACTTACCCAACATCGACTTAAAAATTAAACCCACAAAACTTAGAGGTGTACCCTCAAACGGGATGATCTGTTCTTTAAAAGAACTGGGTTTACCTACCGATGTAGACGGGATTCATATTTTCACAGAAGAAAATCTCACTTTAGGTAGTGATGTACGTCCTTTTTTGGGTTTAGATGATGTCATTTTAGATGTCACCGCAACCGCTAACCGTGCAGATGCTTTATCTATGGTGGGTATTGCGCGGGAAGTTGCAGCTTTAACCGGTGGAAAATTATCTATTCCCCAACCACCAGCAGTTACAATTAATAATAATGCTGGAAATTTAAGCTTGAAGATTTCCGAAAATAAAGCTTGTCCTGCATACATTGGAACTGTTGTAGAAAATATCAAAATTGCCCCTTCTCCTGAGTGGTTAAAACAAAAATTACTTGCTGCGGGAGTCCGTCCCATTAATAATGTGGTAGATATCACCAATTATGTGTTATTAGAATGGGGACAACCGTTACACGCTTTTGATCAACAGCGTTTAAAATCTGTAGCTGGTGGTGAAAATTTAACCATTGGTGTGCGCTTTGCTGAAAGTGGGGAAACTCTCAAAACTTTAGATGGACAAACTCGCAATTTATCTACTCATAATTTGTTAATTACTGCTAATAATCAAGCTGTAGCTTTAGCAGGAGTCATGGGTGGTGAAGAAACAGAAGTTTATGAAGGAACAACCAGTTTAGTTTTAGAAGCTGCGTTATTTGACTCTGTTGCTATTCGTCGTTCTTCTCGCAGTGTGGGTTTAAGAAGTGAAGCTTCGGGAAGATATGAAAGGGGTGTAAATCGTGCCGAATTAGAAACAGCTTGCAACCGCGCTTTATCCCTAATTCAAGAACTAGCAAATGGTGTGATTACTCAACAGGAAATAGTTGATAATCGTCCTGATGCTTCCACCTGGTCCCATTCTATTGTTTTACGGTTAGATAGAATTAATGAAGTGCTAGGTCCCATTGATTTGGGATTAGAAACCGGAGAATTGGAAGCAGCAGATGTAGAAAGAATCTTGACTGCTTTAGGATGTGAATTAACTGATAACAATGACCGCACTTGGACAGTAAAAGTACCACCCTATCGTTATCGTGATTTAGAACGGGAAATTGATTTAATTGAAGAAATCGCCCGTCTTTATGGTTATGATAATTTCGTTGATACTTTACCAGAAAAAACCGAACCTGGTTATTTACCTTTAGATCAGGAATTACTGCGGAAAATTCGCGCTTATTTGCGGGGTGAAGGTTTAACAGAATTAATGCACTATTCTTTGGTGAAACCAGGGGAAGATAAACAAATTGTTTTGAGTAACCCTTTATTTGCCGAGTATTCAGCTTTGCGGACTGATTTAATTTCTGGATTGATTGATGCTTTTCAATACAATTTAGAACAAGGAAATGGAGCGTTAAATGGTTTTGAAATCGGTCGCATTTTCTGGCAAGAAGAAGAAGGGTTAGATGAAGCGGAAATGTTAGCTGGTATCATGGGTGGTGATACTAGCATTGGTAAATGGTCTCGTGGTGGAAGAGAACAACCCATGACTTGGTTTGAAGCGAAAGGTATTTTAGAAAATGTCTTTCAACAATTTGGTTTAGAGGTAGAATTTCAACCAGAAAATAGAGATTCGCGTTTACATCCAGGACGCACTGCTTCTTTATGGTTGGGTGGTAATAGACTGGGAACTTTTGGACAAGTTCACCCCCAACTGAGAAGGGATAAGGGTTTACCAGATGAGGTTTATGTGTTCCAAATTAGTTTGGATACTTTGTTAAATGCACTGGATAATGATGATTTACTAATTCCCAAGTTTAAATCCTATTCTACCTATCCCCCAAGTGATAGAGATTTGGCATTTTTTGCACCTGTGAAAGTCACAGTTTCCGAACTGGAAAAAGTGATTAACAAAGCTGGGAAAGGGTTGTTAGAATCGGTGGAAGTCTTTGATGAATACCGTGGTGAAAATGTTCCTGCTGGTCAAAGAAGTTTAGCTTTTCGTTTAGTTTATCGTGCTGGCGATCGCACTCTCACTGATAATGAAGTTGAACCTGTACATAATAAAGTGCGGGAAGCTTTAGTAGAAAAATTCGGTGTGAGTTTGAGAAGTTAATTTATCAAAGTCCGCTGATAACTGCACCTTGGGCATACATAGGGAATAGAGTGACTGGTGACTGGTGATTGGTGACTGGTGATTGGGGACTGGGGACTGGGGACTGGGGACTGGGGACTGGTGATTGGTGATTGGTGATTGGTGACTGGGGACTGGGGACTGGGTAAAAACTAAATTCTTACTATATATTCCCAATTCCCAATTCCCAATTCCCAATTCCCAATTCCCAATTCCCAATTCCCGATTCCCAATTCCCAATTTCCAATTCCCTGTTCCCTGTTCCCTGTTCCCTGTCCCCTGTCTCCACGACAAGACTTTCTCAGCAACCCCTACTTAATAGAAAATTGCATTTCTAAAAAACTATCAGTTTCCTAGACAAAACTCATGAAATTCTGTCTGGAAAATGGCTCTAAAAATCTTGACTTTATCAGATATAAGTTCACAATATAAGCAAGGGAATTTAAAATTTTAACTCAGTTCTATTCAAACCAGTATTTCAGGAGGTGATCCAAAAATGGGCATAAAAATTTATGACCTCTACCCTAATCATGATGCACAGTTTATTCAGGAAGCAACTCCTGGGGAAATGATCAATATCAAAGGTGGTTTTGGTAGAAGAAGAAGGAGAGATCCAAGCACAACATTAGAAAGTAGTGATATTTCCGCGCTCATGGAAGACATCAATACTAATCTCGATAGATGGAGAATGGACATTGACACCACACTTGAGGACTTGAGACAGTCAATCAATTTTTAACAGATTGGCTGGGTAATTTAACCATAGTTTCCATATTCGTGTGTTTTCTGTTTAGAAATAGATAACGCACGATTTTTTATGCAATTTTCAAAATCATCACACAAGATAGGATAATTGATTTTTGTTTATCTATACTGGACTTACTCAATCAAGATTGGACTAAAAACCTAATTCTTGGTAGGGGTAATTCATGAATTACCCTGACTTTCATTCTTTTTTGTGTAAGTCCTGATATAGCTGTAAACAGAGTATTTAGGACATCTCCTGTAGAGTTTTAGCATTGCTAAACCCCTACTATATCTGTGAAATCTTATGGTTTACTTACAGCAGTTCCAATCTGAATGTTGACTTGAAAAGTCATGTAACTCAAAAATTAATCAGCTATAAAAAAGACATAAATTCATGATTAATGTCTGATCAACCCAGTTCAAACCCTTGATTTTCCAAATTTTCTTCAATAAAAATAGGAGTATCGGTTGAGCAAAGAAAAACTTAACCGCTCCCACAAATTCTCATCATTGTTCTAATCACTGAGAACAAGTCTTTTAGGAGGAAATTATGGCTAGTATCAAACTCTCTGAATTGCCAGCAACTGGTTCTGAATTATTCCAAGATTCCGAAAGCTTTCTTAACGAAATGAGTGATGCTAATTCCATTTATGGTGGTGGATATAGCGGCATTAGTGATATGTCCACACTCACAAAATTAGCTGAAGCTTTTGTGAATACCTATGGTATTGGACATATTGCTTACTTAGCTAAATCCTACAGCGAAAAATGGTACTAATTACAGTTTCGTTGTACACCGATTGAACTTTCTGAGAACAAGTCTTTGAGGAGGAAATTATGGCTAGTATCAAACTCTCTGAATTGCAAGTAGCTGGTTCTGAATTATTCCAAGATTCCGAAAGTTTTCTCAACGAAATGAGCGATGCTAATTCTGTTTATGGTGGTGGTAACGATTATGTGAGCGATATGTCTACACTCACAAAATTAGCGGAAGCCTTTGTGAATACCTATGGTATTGGACATATCGGTTACTTAGCTAAGTCCTACAGCGACAAGGGCTACTGGTAATTTTGTAGTTCCCCATAGTGCAATTTTTAATCACTGAGAACAAGTCTTTGAGGAGGAAATTATGGCTAGTATTAAACTCTCTGAATTGCAAGTAGCTGGTTCTGAATTATTCCAAGATTCCGAAAGCTTTCTTAACGAAATGAGTGATGTCAATTCCATTTCTGTTTATGGTGGATACTCTGATAGCGATGTTAGTGATATATCCACACTCACAAAATTAGCTGAAGCTTTTGTGAATACCTATGGTATTGGACATATTGGTTACTTAGCTAAGTCCTACAGCGAAAAATGGTACTAATTACAGTTTCGTTGTACACCGATTGAACTTTCTGAGAACAAGTCTTTGAGGAGGAAATTATGGCTAGTATCAAACTCTCTGAATTGCAAGTAGCTGGTTCTGAATTATTCCAAGATTCCGAAAGTTTTCTCAACGAAATGAGCGATGCTAATTCTGTTTATGGTGGTGGTAACGATTATGTGAGCGATATGTCTACACTCACAAAATTAGCGGAAGCCTTTGTGAATACCTATGGTATTGGACATATCGGTTACTTAGCTAAGTCCTACAGCGACAAGGGCTACTGGTAATTTTGTAGTTCCCCATAGTGCAATTTTTAATCACTGAGAACAAGTCTTTGAGGAGGAAATTATGGCTAGTATTAAACTCTCTGAATTGCAAGTAGCTGGTTCTGAATTATTCCAAGATTCCGAAAG
>NZ_BJCE01000098.1:0-19464 GCF_005402885.1 Sphaerospermopsis reniformis | reverse complement strand
ATGTGCATGAACGAAAATCCGTCGTTTCAGGCTTTTGGCGATTAACTTCCGATCAATAGCGATCGCCCAAAAATAATTAAAAAATCACGTTAAAATGCCCGAAACCCATACCTCATATTTGGTTGATCCTGTCAATGCGTAAGTCCTAATATAATTTCTTGAGCCATTACCCGTCCATATTCACCAGGTTTAGGATTTTTCTTAGGTACTAAAGTTTGGCTCAAAACTGCCACTAAGGAGTTAGATAATTGTACCCGCACCTGTGTTTGTCTTTCTGATGGAAAAACGTCAATAATCCGGTCAACAGTTTGAGCAGCAGAACTGGTGTGTAGTGTACCAAATACCAAGTGACCTGTTTCTGCGGCCGAAATCGCCAAAGAAATAGTTTCCAAGTCCCGCATTTCACCCACCAGAATAATATCTGGATCTTCCCGTAAAGCTGCTTTTAAAGCATTAGCAAAACTCTTGGTATCTTCACCTAATTGACGTTGGTGGACTAAGCTTTTTATTGGTTCATAAACAAATTCAACCGGGTCTTGAACTGTTAAAATATGTTCGGCTCTAGTGCGGTTGATCAAGTCAATCATAGCCGCCAGGGTAGTAGTTTTACCTGAACCTGTAGGACCAGTCACCAGAATCAAACCAAAAGGCTTGCTGACCATATCCTGGACTATATGCAAAGTCTCTGGATCAGTAATTAACTTATCTAAACCCAACTGGGTAGATGAGTTATCCAAAATCCGCAGACAGATTTTTTCACCATAGCGACTAGGTAAGGTATTAACCCGAAAGTCTACTTTTCTACCATCAAAAACCCTGCGGATACGTCCGTCTTGAGGTAAACGCCTTTCTGCAATATCTAAATTAGAGATAATTTTAAATCGAGCCGTCACCGCCGGCACAATGTGCTTGGGCATGGGTCGGATAGCTTCAGATTCACGTAGTACCCCATCTTTCCGGTAGTGCTAGTTGTTGCCCAGTAATTGACTCTAATACATCTGTCAGCATTTTGCCAGATTTGCGGCTTTCAGCCAGAGCCTGTCTCATCTGTTCACTGTTGACATAGCCGGATTGTACTAGCTTGTTGCCGAAAGGCGAAAACTCTGTTCTGGTGGTAAGAGCGGTGCTGCGCCGTTGTGGTGATGCTCACTGACCACCACGCTCAGATACTTTACCTCAGTGGTTTTGGTTCACTCAACTTTCTTATAAAATGGTGAAATCAACTGTATTGTTAGATTTCATGAATAATGTTTGAATTGTACAGTTTAAATGCTGCACGTAGGTTGAATCAAAAATCTACAATTGCTTCCAGCAAAGCCTTCAAAAGCATCTGGGATGAGTAGATAATGATGGATGAAAATAAACAAGTAAACAATACAAGCCAGCAATTGGGCGAACCAATAGAGGTAAACCAAGCAATGAACAGCGACTCACCAGCCGAAATTAACTCTCATGAATCTGGCAGCGATGTGACTGAGCAAACCCCAGAGCAAACCAATGTATCGGGAGAACCTGCTTTCACAGAAGAAAATGGTGTCGCTGCGGCAGAAACAACAGAAGTCGATACGGCGGCTTTAACACAATTGACTCAACAAATTGAGTTTTTGAAAATGCAAGTTGAAGAACGTAGCACTCAATATATGCGAATCGCCGCAGATTTTGAGAATTATCGCAAACGCGTCTCTAAAGAAAAAGAAGATATGGAAACACAGGTGAAGAGAAACACAATTATGGAATTGTTACCTGTAGTTGATAACTTTGAACGGGCGCGGGCGCACCTCAAACCACAAAATGATGGCGAGATGACAATTCACAAAAGTTATCAAGGAGTGTATAAACAATTAGTAGATTGTCTGAAACGATTAGGTGTGTCACCAATGCGTCCTGAAGGTCAAGAATTTGATCCTAACCTGCATGAAGCCGTGATGCGAGAACCGACCAATGAACATCCCGAAGGAACAGTTTTAGAAGAATTAGTACGGGGATATTTTTTGGGCGATCGCGTGTTGCGCCATGCAATGGTGAAAGTTGCTGCGCCCCAGGAAGATACACCTACAGAACAGGAAGATGAGTCTAGTCAAGAAAACAGTTAAGCTGTATTCACTCGTCCTACTGACTGAAAAATTCTCAATTCTGCGGTAAAAATTACTGTTCTCAAACAGGATAGGGCTGTTGACTCTTTACTGAAGTTAATCAGCCCTTCCGCAAGCGGGTTTAATCAAAGACTAGGCGTTATCATTAGTAGCAGATATATGCTATGGCTTTATGTAGGGCTTGCTGAATAAATGTAAATGACCCTAATGTTTCCCTATCTGTTTTTAAGTCAATATTAGAGGAATTTCAACAAACTCTGTTTGCGATCGGTGCAGATGTTTACAAACGAGTTAGTAGCCCGGTCAATAGCCCATCGTCAGAGGGAGGAAACGAGGAGGAAGAAGACCTGAGTGATATTTCCTTAACTTTGGTAGAAGAAAGTTCCACAACAGCAACGTCAATACCACAATTCAATTTTGATTTTGATGAGGATAATACGGCTATATCTGATTATGAAGCGATAGATTAGGTAATGGGCAATTGGTAATTGGTAATTGGTAATTGGTAATGGGTTATTAACCTCTCTCCCTGACTGCTGACTGCTAACTCCTGCTAAGTGTGAAGTAGATGATCTCATACTAAATATGAAACTAAAAGTATATGGTGGATTTCCACACCATAAGGTACGGTTAGTCCCTCTATTTGATGGGCTTATTTTTGTCGTTCTAAGTAGCACAATTGTAAAAGAGATCGGCTCAGGCAATGTCAGGATGATCGAGCTAAATTGACTCATCATGCCATTGCTTTTGTCGTTAACCACAATGAATGTATCTGCTAATCAAGATTTACTGTTAATGTTTGTTAAAGGTAAAAGGTAAAATAAATTCATAAACAAAAATTAAGTGTTGTCTCTATCTCCTTTACCTTAGTCTTTTAGGTATTTCTGCTTTATTAGTTCTAACTTTTACCCTTGCTCTATGGCCCGCGACTATTATGAAATTCTAGGTGTCTCTCGTGATGCCGACAAAGAAGAAATTAAACAGGCTTATCGCCGCCAAGCCCGGAAGTATCACCCTGATGTGAACAAAGAACCGGGTGCGGAAGAACGATTCAAGGAAATAAACCGCGCTTATGAAGTGCTGTCTGAGCCAGAAACCCGCGAGCGTTACAACCGTTTTGGTGAAGCTGGCGTTTCTGGTGCTGCTGGTGCTGGCTTCCAAGATATGGGGGATATGGGCGGTTTTGCCGATATCTTTGAAAGCATTTTCAGCGGTTTTGCTGGAGGAATGGGTGGACCTACACAGCAAAGACGGCGTAGTGGTCCTGTACGGGGTGATGATTTACGTCTAGACCTGAAGTTAGATTTTCGGGAAGCGGTATTTGGTGGTGAAAAGGAAATCCGCATTTCTCATCTAGAAACTTGTGAAGTTTGTAGTGGTTCTGGTGCTAAACCAGGAACTCGTCCCCGGACTTGTAGCACTTGTAGCGGTTCTGGCCAGGTGCGACGTGTGACTAGAACTCCTTTTGGCAGCTTTACCCAAGTTTCTACCTGTCCCACCTGTAATGGTACTGGGTCAGTAGTGGAAGATAAATGTGATGCTTGTGATGGTAAAGGCGCAAATCAGGTCACGAAAAAGCTAAAAATTACTATTCCCGCTGGGGTAGATAATGGTACACGGTTACGGATCTCCCAAGAAGGTGATGCTGGCCAACGAGGTGGACCGGCGGGAGATTTGTATGTTTACTTATTTGTGAATGAGGATGAAGAATTTCAGCGTGATGGAATTAATGTTCTTTCAGAAATCAAACTCAGCTACTTGCAAGCAATTTTAGGTTGCCGTTTGGAGGTGAATACTGTTGATGGTCCGGTAGAGTTGATTATTCCCTCAGGAACTCAGCCAAATACGGTGATGAGACTGGAAAGTCGTGGTGTACCTCGTTTGGGAAATCCTGTGAGTCGGGGCGACCATTTGCTGACGGTGTTAATTGATATTCCTACGAAGATCACCCCAGAGGAAAGGGAACTGCTGGAAAAACTAGCTAAAATTAAGGGTGATAGAACTGGTAAAGGTGGGGGATTTTTTGAAAATCTGTTTAAGTCATGAGTCTATCTTCTCTGTTAACTCCTGATGCTCAGTTGGACTTGCGTGGTACTCCTTGTCCAATTAATTTTGTCCGGACTAAGTTACGTCTGGAACAAATGCCAGATGGCAGTTTGTTGGAAGTCTGGTTAGATGGGGGTGAACCTATTGAACAAGTTCCTGATAGTTTAACTATGGCTGGTTATCAGGTGGAAAAAATTACTGACTGTTCTGGTTATTTTTCTTTGCTTGTACGTCGTCCGGTAACTGCTGCATGATGGAAGATAGTGTTTCTACTACAGGGGAGTTATTGGGTACGGTGTTAGCTGTACAGGCTAATTTTTATCGGGTGCAGTTAGATCAAGGAGTCGTAGGGGCGAAGCATTCGGAAAATAGCCTTGAACAAAAATTGATAATTGGTCGCCCGAATGCTTCGCCCGTACAGGAGTCAGGAGTCAGGAGTCAGAAGGCAGAAGGCAGGAGGCAGGGAAACATTAATAACCCAGTCACCAGTCCCCAGTCCCCAGTCTCCAGTCTCCTCTGTACCCGCAGGACTCGGTTGAAAAAAATCGGTCAACAGGTGATGGTTGGCGATCGCGTGGTTATTGAAGAGCCTGACTGGACCGGGGGAAGGGGTGCGATCGCTGATGTTCTACCAAGAAACAGTGAGTTGGATCGACCGGCGATCGCTAATGTGAATCAAATTCTTTTGGTTTTTGCGGTTGCTGATCCTCCCTTAGAACCTTTTCAGTTAAGCAGGTTTTTAATTAAGGCTGAATCTACAGGGGTAGATGTTTTATTATGCCTAAATAAATGTGATTTAATTACAGAAGACGAACAACAGGAAATTAGCGATCGCCTCGAAAGTTGGGGTTATCAATCAATTTTTATTAGTGTGCAAAATCAAATTAATATTAATGAAGTTTCTAATTATTTAAATCATAAAATTACTGTGATTGCTGGTCCTTCGGGTGTGGGAAAATCCAGTTTAATTAATATGTTAATTCCTGATGCTAATTTGCGTGTGGGTGAGGTTTCTGGTAAGTTAGCGCGTGGTCGTCATACTACCCGTCATGTGGAATTATTTGAACTTCCTGATGGTGGTTTGTTAGCTGATACTCCTGGTTTTAATCAACCTGATTTAAGTTGTCTTCCTGAAGATTTAATCTACTATTTTCCTGAAGCGAGAAGACGTTTAGAAGGTGGAAGTTGTCGTTTTACTGATTGTTTACATCGAGATGAACCGGGTTGTATTGTGGGTAGTGACTGGGAAAGATATGAGCATTATTTGGAATTTTTAAGTGATGCGATCGCTTATCAAACTTATCTTAAAGAACAAGCTGATCCTGAGTCTACTTTGAAGGTGAAAGCTAAGGGTAAGGGTGAAAGTAAGTATGAACCTAAGTTGGAAAGTAAGAAATACCGTCGGGTTTCTCGTCGGGTTCAGGTGCAAAGTTTACAAGATTTAGATTTAGAAAGTGAGGAGTAGGTAAGAAGTTTAAGAGGGTTTTTCTGTGTGGTGTTTGTTTCTTTTTTTATTGAACCACGAAGAACGCAAAGGACGCTAAGGTAAGAGGTTTTTTAGGGTTTTTCTTTTTTCTTTACTTCTTTTTTATTCTTTCTTCTGACTCCTGACTCCTGACTCCTCATTTTAAGGTTTCTTTTATTGCTATTTCTAATAACTCATCTAGAGAAATTCCCGCATTTTTGGACATACAAGGAATTACGCTTTTCGGTGAATAGGAACAATATAACCCAGCTTCTAAAAAGTAAGGTTCTCCATTCGGATCTATGCGAAAATCAAATAAGCTATAATGACGACATCCTAATGCTTGATGACATTTTTTTGCTGCTGCTTGTACTTTTTGGGTGATGGGGTCTTGTGTATCTACAATCCAAGCTTTAATATTATCTTTGGCTGTTAAATTTAAGTTACCATCATCCCCTAATTTCAGTTTATCAGCGTAGTCTCTCACGGGTTTATTTTTGGAGTCTACTAAATATTCTTCTAGGGGTAAACCTATTAATTCTCCTTGTTTTTCGATTATCCCACATCTCACTTCTCGACCTAATTCTATATATTCTTCTACTATCACTTGTTCTGCATATTTGAATGCTTCTTTTAATGCGGTTTCGTATTCTTTAATGTCTTTTACTAAACTCACTCCTAAAGAGTTATCTGAAATTGCAGGTTTTACTACTGCTTTGGGTGTGATGGTGGGAATGTCTCCAGGACGCAAAACTTCACCATGAGGAACTTTTACCCCCGCTGCTGCTACAATGGTTTTAGCTTTCGCTTTATTCGCGGTTATGGCCATTACTTCCGGGGTATTACCTATATAGCGAATTTTTAACACATCACATAAAGCGCGGTAATGGGTCATTCCCGGTATACAAAACATCTGCGGTACAACTACATCAATGTTTTTTGTCATTATCCATGCGATCGCATCCGGTAAGGATATGGGTTGACTGTCTGCAATATCTTCAAAACTCAAAGAATGGGGAAATTTCCAGTTACCATCCGGTGTAATATATGCAATGTGAATATCATAGTTTGGGTTATTTGCGATCGCATTTATTGAGTCTTGAGCATACAGTCGTGATAAATTACAGAAAAAATCACTTTCTGGGGACCCTGTAAGGTAGAGAAGATTGAGTTTTGACATGATTTTTGAGAAGTTCCAAATTTCCGAAGTTTTGAAATTACAAATTACAACTTTTTTAATCTCCACCAATTTCAACCAATTTCCCAATATTGAAATCTATTCTTACCCATCCTTTTAATTTTACCATATTTTGCAGCAATAACAACACAATTTGCCAATGATGCACCATTAAAAATGGTAAAGGATCATCTTTATCTAACATTGCATCCTTACCTTTAATCACTTTATTTAACCAGTTTGTTAAATCATTAAAAGACCTAATTCCTGTGATTCTCCACAATTCATGATATAACCAATAAGTTGGTTTACTTGTGGGTAAAGGTTCTATATGAGGTTGATTTTTCCCAGGTTCTAAATACGCATCCGCTAACCCTGGATGGTCATAAAACATTGTAATTGCAGTATGGGTGCGGGGGTTACATTCTATCGGGTAAACTTTTCCGTCTTCTGTTTGCATAAAATCAAAAGAAATTTGTCCAGTTAAATTTAATTCTTTGACAAATTTTTGTACCCATTGGAATATTTCTGGGTTATCAACCTGTTCATAATTTACTTGAAATGGGGAAGATTTAGAACAGCAATGTAAACGAATTTCTCCATCTCTGACTGTACTATGAGTACAATATTCTTGACCTTTGATAAATTCCTGCATTACCCAAGGTCTTTCTTTACTAATGGGTAATTTTTTCACATACTCTTTCATTCCTTCAAAGGGAAATTTCGTCATATCTAAACGAGTCACAGAATCATATTGAATACTTTTTATAATGTATGGATTTTGTTCTTGGGAAAAATCAAAGTTGATAATTTCCCCTGGGGAAGTTATTAAAAATACTTTGGGTGCGGTTAAACCTAAAACCCGCGCTTGTTCACATAAACTAAATTTATCATCTAGTGTTTTTGTCATTTCTGTATCGAAATGAAATACTTCACAATAAGGTGATAATATTGGTTTTGCTAAGGAGTCATAATAACTCGCAACGGGACTGGAAACGGGAATAAATACATCTATTTTTTCTCGTTTTACTATGTCTAATAAACTTTGACAATATCCTTCTGGATCTTTTTCGGGTGCGGGTACTGTGAGGAATTTTTTGACTGCTTTGGAATATTGATGTCCTGATAACCAATATTTATGGGTTTCTACCATGAATACTTTGTGGCCTGCGCGATGAAATGACCTTGCAAGTTGTAATGATTTGGTCATTTTACCACCTGTTAATAGGATGTTTTTGGAGTTTTCATAGGTGATTTTTTTCGGAAATGGTAAGGTGATCAGGTTGGTAAGAAATGCGGTAATTACTAGGGTGAGGTTGATCGGGAACATTAGGAGTAGTAATATTAATGTTCCTATGTTTTGCAAGATAGATTTTATTTTTTTCATGTTTTTTTATTGAACCGCAGAGACACAGAGGTTTGAGAGGGTTTTTCTGTTTGGTGTTTTTGTCTTTTTTTATTGAACCACGAAGGACGCAAAGGACGCAAAGGTAAGAGGTTTGAGAGGGTTTTTCTGTTGGGGATAAGAACCCCGACTTGTTTGTTTGGTTGTCTTATTTTATGATTGTTTTTTTGAGAAGTCGGGGATTTGAATATTCAATTTTCTATTTTCTTTTGATGATTGTTAAACCGTCTCTTAATGGTAATATGACTTGTTCCACTCTGGGATCTTGGGTGACTGTTTGATTAAATTTCGCTATCGCTTCTCCGTTTGCTGTTCTTTTTTCTTTGGGTAAATAAGGTTGTCCTTGTAATAATGTGTTATCTACACATATAAATCCATCCTTTGCTAATAGGTTGGTTTCTATTAACAGGTTGAAATAATCTACATATCCTGGTTTATCAGCATCTATGAAAACTAAATCAAAGGTTTCTCCATCTGCAATTAATTTCTTTAAGGTTTCTATTGCAGGTGCAGTTACCACTTTAATTTTTTTACCATGTTCTGAATTTTCAAAACATTCCTTCGCAAATTCTGAGACATATTCATCCACTTCACAAGCAATTATATCACCATCTGCCGGTAATGCTTCTGCCATTGCTAAAGCAGAATATCCCGTAAACATTCCTATCTCTAAAATGCGTTTTGCTTTAGTCATGGACACAAACATTTTTAAAGTTTGTCCTTCAATATGTCCAGATAACATTTCCTGTTCTAACTGACGGACTGTTTCACCATCATCAAATCTTTTACTCCAATCTTCAGCAGCAGTTTTTTTCGCTAATGCTGATAATTCTGGTGATTCTTGTGTAGTATTCTCTTCCAAATATGGATCTATTCCTGCTGCTAACTCATACACCTTTTTTAAAGAGTTCGCAAGTTCCGCAGAAACATTTTCCTGCTTCGCTATCTTTAATGTTCTTTCCAGTTCCTCAACCAAAATACCTAAAGGGGTAACAGGTCTAGGTTTGTTGATTTTTGTTAGAGTTTCAGTCATTAGATTTTAGATTTTAGATTTTGGATTTTAGATTCTAGACTTGAAAAATTCATCACACAGATAACAGACAACTCAAAAAACGAGAGCAAAAATTAAAAAATTAACCTTCTCCTTTCTCTGCGTTCTCTGCGTCTCTGCGTGAAATCAAAAAAAGTTATGCTACCAACGAAAACCCATCAGACAATTTTGGATTTTAGATTTTAGACTTTTTTATTCCAAACCCAAATCTTGCAAATACATTTCCACACCAGCACCGTGATTTGCTAAATTACTACAAACAGCTTTATGCGCTTTGACTGCTGCTTCCAATAATTCTGGTTCAACTTCTTGAATATAGTCACACGCACCTATTCCACCTCTGGGAACAGGGGCCCAAAGTCCACCATCTCCCCGCTTCCGACGCATATTTTTCTGACCTTCGATCATGATCTCCATGTCTTCCAAAATGGGATGATACACTGTTAAACCCAAGGACTGACATAGTGTAATAATGCGATCGCGTTCTTCTGGTTTTAACCAGTTCATCTCTACCGCTAATGTCGCACCAAAGGCCATTCCAGTTGTTACTGCGTGTCCGTGCATCATCTTCACCGCTGGTTCAAACCGGGGACTCCATGTATGTCCATAAGCATGGGGACGATCCTGATATGTTTCAAACATATTTGTTCCCTCATGTTTCATATAGGAGAACAATGCACGGTAAATAATCTCGTCTGCTATTTCTGCTAACTCTTCATCTGCGTCTACAGTCGCAAAATGTGTCTCTATCAACCGGGGTCCGTATTTTTCCAACAACTCAAATAAAACCGCATCATCGGTAATGGCCATTTTAATAATTTCTGCCATCCCATTCCGAATATGTCCAGTTGCTAAGGTGCGGAAAAAACTCCGATCTACTAAGGTTAGTACGGGGGGATGATATGCACCAATACTATTTTTGAACTGTTTACCGTTGGTACAAGTGCGGGGTGAAGGACCTGCGTCAATAGCTGCTACTACTGTTGTTCCCACCATGATATAAGGTGTCCGACGATGTTGTAAGGCACAAGCTAAACCCGCAACATCGCTTAACACACCACCACCTATAATTAATACAGGTTCGTTGCGGGAAACATCGCAACCGTCTTTTCCTAAAAACCCTAATATTTTGTGTACTGTTTCCGGGGTTTTGTCTGCTTCCCATGCACGACATACCATCATTTCTAATGGTATTTCATGAGCATCAAAATATTTTCTAACTTGCTCACCATACAACTCGTTAACTGTCTGGTCTATCACTGCTACACAACGACCACGACTATTATATATGTTAGCTAAAATCTCGTTTCCTGGTTGAAAAACTCCTTCTACTACTTTGACTTCTGCTGTTAATGTGAATGTAGCAGCAACTTCAAAGGAACGACCATCTTTTTTGTGTGCTATTTCCCCAGACCCCGTATACCACTGGGATGTGAGGTACTTTTCCCCATGTGTGAATCTGATGGTGTCAGTCGCTAGGGAATTTTCGATTTTTTCTGTATCTACTAATAAGTTATCTGCAATTTCTGGGGTTGGTAATATGCTTTGTGGAGTCATTTCAACTGGCCTTTTTCTGATTTTTGTAATTTGGTCAATATGGAAGATCAAAAAGTTCTGCTCTTGTAGAAATTGAATTTATTTGAACAGGTCTTTTTTTTGCAAAAGCTTCAACAACATCAATCAGATAAACCGATGTTTCAGATTTAACATTTGCATCTTGCCAACCAGTCGGCTGGGTAGCAAATTTACTCATACTTTCACCGAAAATGTAACTAAACGTTAATTTTTCTCATCTTTTGTGGTGATTTGGAAGTAAATTTTTAGATTTAATTAATGTTCTTAATAAAGAGTAACATTTAGTTGTTGCTTATAGTTTGTGAAAAGTTTATGTATTTATTAAATTAATAGAAACTGTTTTAACTTACAAAAATTCTATTTTTTTCAGTGTTCTAGATACTTGCCAAATAATTTATTGTATGATAATCACATGATCGCCAACACATAACTCAGGAAAAATACTTGGGATTGCTTGATGACAACTATCTGCGGGTAGATATTCTTTGCTCAAATCTCAGATGTGGGGCTTGACTAATAAAACTTCCTTCACGATCCCGATATCATCTTAAAATATTGTTAATTTCTGCCAAACTCTCGACCTTCAATTTACAACCCACCCCAAAACTATTATGTCTATAGGTTACGTCGCACTTGTACTTCATGCACATTTACCCTTCGTTCGTCACCCGGAAAGTGACTATGTGCTGGAAGAGGAATGGCTTTATGAGGCTATTACAGAAACCTACATTCCTTTATTGAAAGTATTTGAAGGCTTAAAGCGAGACGGCATCGACTTTAAAATCACGATGAGTATGACACCGCCTCTGGTTTCCATGCTCCGTGATCCTCTGTTACAAGAACGCTATAATGAACATTTAGCCAAGTTAGAAGAACTAATAGAATTGGAAGCAGAACGCAATATCCACAATGGACATATGCGTTATTTGGCTGAACATTACGCCACTGAATTTAATGAAGCTCGTCAGGTTTGGGAAAAATATCAGGGTGATTTAGTAACAGCTTTCAAACAATACCAAGATACAAACAACCTAGAAATCATAACTTGCGGTGCTACTCATGGGTATTTACCCTTAATGAAGATGTATCCCCAAGCTGTATGGGCGCAACTTCAGGTGGCTTGTGAACATTACGCAGAAACTTTTGGTCAAGCGCCTAGAGGTATTTGGTTGCCTGAATGTGCTTACTATGAAGGTTTGGAACGAATGCTGGCGGATGCTGGTTTGCGTTATTTCCTCACCGATGGACATGGTATTTTATACGCCCGTCCCCGTCCCCGCTTTGGTACTTACGCGCCAATTTTTACAGAAACAGGTGTTGCTGCTTTTGGGCGTGACCATGAATCTTCTCAACAAGTATGGTCTTCGGAAGTCGGTTATCCCGGTGCTGCTGAATATCGGGAATTTTATAAAGATTTGGGTTGGGAAGCAGAATATGGGTACATCAAACCCTATATCATGCCCAATGGCAAGCGTAAAAATACGGGAATTAAATATCATAAGATTACCGGACGTGGCTTAGGTCTTTCTGATAAGGCTTTGTATGATCCTTATTGGGCAAGGGAAAAATCCGCAGAACACGCTGCTAACTTTATGTATAATCGGGAAAGACAAGCGGAACATTTACACGGGATCATGGGACGGCCTCCGATTATTGTTTCTCCTTATGATGCGGAGTTGTTCGGTCATTGGTGGTATGAGGGTCCTTGGTTTATTGATTACCTGTTCCGTAAGTCATGGTACGATCAGGGAACTTATGAAATGACCCATTTAGCTGATTATTTACGAGCTAACCAGAATCAACAAGTCTGTCGTCCTTCTCAGTCCAGTTGGGGTTATAAGGGTTTCCATGAATATTGGTTAAATGACACTAATGCTTGGATTTACCCGCATTTACATAAAGCTGCGGAACGGATGATTGAAATTTCCCAGTTAGAACCAGAGGATGAGTTGCAATGGAAAGCTTTAAACCAAGCAGCGCGGGAGTTGTTGTTAGCGCAATCTTCTGACTGGGCGTTTATTATGCGGACGGGAACTATGGTTCCCTATGCGGTGAGAAGAACGCGATCGCACTTAATGAGATTTAATAAACTCTATGAAGATGTAAAAGTCGGTAAAGTTGATAGCGGTTGGTTGGAAAAAGTGGAATTAATGGATAATATTTTCCCCAGCATCAACTATCGCGTTTATCGTCCCGTTTAGTTTTTCGCAGCTTGACAATCTCTGGGTTTCCAGCCTGGAGATGATCAAGTTCCATTCCTGGTGGTTGTGACAAGAGAAATTGCAAAATTTTCGCAATTAGGTGAGTATCAATGATAGATTATTATAGATTATTATTGATGCTACCTAATTGACACAAACTATCGCAGGTTCTCAAGTCAGAATCATCATGAAATCTTTGCACCGTACCGATTTATATACCTGGTCTTGTTTTAACCCGACAAGAAATATTGATTTCAATGGCTTCGCCTGGATTCGTCCAGAGGGTAATATATTAATTGATCCAGTAGCTTTATCAAACCATGATTGGCATCATCTGGAATCTCTCGGTGGTGTGGTTTGGATTATCCTGACAAACTCGGATCATCTGCGAGCAGCTAAGGAAATTGCCAGTCAAACTTATGCGAAAATTGCAGCACCGATAGCTGAAAAGGAAAATTTCCCAATAGCGTGCGATCGCTGGTTGAGTGATGGTGAAGAATTTGTCCCAGGACTGAAAGTGATGGAACTCCAAGGTTCAAAAACTCCCGGTGAACTAGCTTTACTACTAGAGGACACAACTTTGATTATCGGTGATTTAGTGCGATCGCGTTCAGCAGATACTTTAACTATTTTATCCGATGACAAGCTGTTAAATCGAAAACAAGCTATTGCTTCTGTTCACAGATTAGCAACATTAACCAAAGTACAAGCTGTTTTAGTCGGAGATGGTTGGTCTGTATTTCGGGACGGAAATGAAAGATTAAAGGAACTTTTAGCTACTTTGTAATTCGTAATTCAACAAGATACCTGACTTCTGGAAAAAGTTGGGTATTTGATTTTCTGCAATCAAAGCAAATTCAAATTACAATAGAAGATATTGCTATTTTCGTAATGATTCAGGATAGAAAATACTCTAAGTCAGAAGAATAAAGGCTTTTCCAGTAAGTTATGATGATTTTCAGAAAATATCACTTGTCTCTATTCCTGATTTCATAAGCATTCTAACTCCTGACTCCTGACTCCTGACTCCTGAATTCTTACCTATTTTCTATTCCCATACAACTATGAATAATTTTATCAATAATAAAAAACAACTATTTGATCGTTGGGCATCAAGTTACGATTGGACATTTCCTTCTTTTATTTACCAAGCTATCCATAAAAGATTAATTTCCCACATCGAAATCCCAGCCAATGCCAATGTTTTAGATTTAGGTTGTGGAACTGGACGCTTATTAAATAGATTAGCCAGTCAATTTCCTGACTTACGAGGTACTGGTTTAGATTTATCTCCCCAAATGTTGCGGGTTGCCAGACAAAGTAATCAGCACCGTCCACGCTTAATTTATATTGAAGGTAATGCAGAATCACTTCCTTTTGCTGAAGGTCAATTTGATGCAGTTTTTAACACTATCAGTTTTTTACATTATCCTCAACCAGAACAAGTTTTAAGTGAAATTGCCAGGGTACTTGTTCCCGGTGGAAGCTTTTATTTAGTTGATATAACTGCTAATACATCCCCTTTTCAATTAATGGCAAATTCGCCGGTTGCAGTTAAATTTTATCATCAAGAACAACGTGAAAAATTAGGATCTGATGCTGGACTTTTGTGTTTAGGTCATTACTATTTATTGGGTCCAGTATTGCTAACTATTTTTGCAAAACCTAAATGGGGTTTGCTGAAAAAGTTATCTGTGAAGGACCAGTGACAGGTGACAGGTGACAGGTGACAGGTGACAGTTTCAAGAGTTGGATAGGAACGATTTTTTCTTTAAGTAGGAATTAAGTGCAAGGTTTTTCAGTTGCCACCTCATAAAAGCTTGCACTTTTTGAAAGCACTTCGGCTTACTTCGACTTACTTCGACTGCGCTCAGTACAAGTCGCTCAGTACAAGTCGCTCAGTACAAGTCGCTCAGTACAAGTCAAAATAGCTAAAACCCTTTACCTGTAAAGTTTTCGGATTTATTCAGCAAAACCTAAATAGATAAAAATTGATAATTTTTCGCCAATATTTCAGGATTTGGCGATCGCTGTCATGAGTCGGTGTAGGTTTGCGTTTATTAGTAAGTCAAAACTTTAACGCTCGATTTGACTGGGGTATTCCCTTAGTCAGCGTTGATAGAACCGGTAATAGTCAGCAAAACCCCTGATTAACCCCCCTTTCTAAGGGTTGGGGGGATCTAACTTGTGGCCACATCACAGAAAAATCTCCTGAAAAAAAATAATTGCCAATAGCGGGCTATTTTGCAGAAATTTCTGTAAAATCGAAATCTAAATAAAAAAAACCACATTATTAAGTGAATAGCTCTTTATTTTGCCATTGTTCACCTTTCCTTTTGCCTGCCCCACGAAAAGACTTTTATACCTAACGGCACGCTACGCGAACAGCAAAGCCTAGTTAGGGAACTTATGAGAAAAGCAATAGTCCATTTAGAAACTTAAATTTTCAACTGCTTATGTTGCGTCGGCAAACTGTATTGTATCTACTCCTGAGTGTTTTACTCATTGGCTGTTCACCCCCAACCACCGCCGAACCCACTACTACATCAACCTCTCAAGTCCAATTACAAACCCCTAAAGGTCAACATTTGCCAATATCTGCTCAAGCTACCATTCCCAACGGCACAAAAATCAACCTAGAAGTCGCAAAAACACCAGAACAACAGGCTATGGGGTTGATGTATAGACCAGCTTTACCCGATGACAGGGGAATGTTATTTGTATTTCCCTCAGCCCAACCAGTCAGTTTTTGGATGTTGAATGTCCCCGTATCTTTAGATATGGTCTTTCTTCAGTATGGAGTAATCAAGTACATTGAGACCGCTGCACCCCCCTGTAAAAGTGAACCTTGTCCCACCTATGGTCCTAACGTACCAATAGACCAAGTAATTGAACTGAGATCCAAACGAGCTACAGAATTAGGTTTACAGGTAGGTGACAAAGTAAAAATTGAATTTTTCAACCCAAGTTATTAGTCATTAGTTATTCTTCCCAGTCACCAGTCACCAGTCACCAGTCACCAGTCACCAGTCACCAGTCACCAGTCACCAGTCCCCAGTCACCTATGAGGAATCTGTCAATTTTGTATGAAGATATTTTGGTAAAAAAACTATTCCGTAAAATATAGAGGTTAATATTTAGCAGCAGTTATCATAACATCGGATCTAGCTTTTCCCCAATGAAAAACCCGACTTCAAAGTTTCACTGGAAAAATCCTTCTTTTGACATAAGTGTAAATAGTAATCAATAGAGGACTATAGGCTATGGAATCTTGGATACTTCAGATGTAATTACATTAAGCACAAAAAACTCAAGAGAATCAAGCCAATTTAACTTATAGTTCCTGTTACTTGAGATTGGGGGAAACAAGCAGTACGAAAGTTATACGATTTTGGATTTTGGATTTTGGATTTTAGATTTTGGATGGTGAAAGTGTTTGAGGATTTATTCAGTCATAGCACAGTGACACATAAAATACTGGCTTTAGATCACTGAGAAAAGAGGAAAGGATATATGATAATACACTCTACTCAAGGAGGTGAGATACAAATGGCACAATCAAGATATTCTCGTTTGATTAATTTTCTCCAAGAAGATTTGGCGATCTCAGCCGCTTCTCTGTCTGTGGCTTTGCGTCATCGGGAGCAGGATACAGGCTCTTTAACCATGATCCTGTGGCAGTATGGGTTGATTACCCTAGAGCAGTTAGAACAAATTTATGATTGGTTGGAGACTGCATAGGTAAGCAATGGAATACTAGAAAATCCATTGCTGGTAACTATTCTGGTCAATATTCTGGCGGCTAACTGTATGCAAATTCAATATGAAACGGTTGAGCTAATTCAGGAGAAATAAGGTATGTCAAGTCAACTCTGCCCTGGGCAAAGTTTGATAGATCGAAAAATTGATGCTGAGAATTTTGAATTATTGACATCCAAATTAAAAGGGCAAGTTGATCAAATCACTTGCCCTTTTATTGTTAGAAGTCAGGAGTCAGGAGGCAGGAGTCAGAAGGCAGGGGGCAGAGGGCAGGAGGAAGTTGATAACCCAGTCCCCAGTCCCCAGTCACTGACCTTATCCAAAAACCTTAGCAGCAGCGGCGATACCAGCACCAGGGGTAAAGTTTTCATAGCCAACTTCTGCCAGTACAATTTCTAATGATGCGATACAACTGAGAATATCGCGATCGCTCACAAATCCTAAGTGACCAATACGGAAAATTTTATTACTCAGATGGTCTTGACCACCAGCTAAAGCAATATCAAACCGCTTTTTCATCAATGACCGAATTT
The DNA here is from genome assembly GCF_005402885.1 of Sphaerospermopsis reniformis. Lineage (NCBI taxonomy): Bacteria > Bacillati > Cyanobacteriota > Cyanophyceae > Nostocales > Aphanizomenonaceae > Sphaerospermopsis > Sphaerospermopsis reniformis. The sequence goes on along the minus strand of NZ_BJCE01000098.1, from coordinate 2,159 downwards.
TATCCGCTTCCATTCCCGGTACTGATACAGCGGTAATAGCTGGACTAGCGCATTCATCCGCTGCAAACAATGGTAAATTTAAAGCCTTCATCGCTGCACGAGTCGCATTTTTTTGGCGTTCATGACGGGCAAAAATTGACTCTAAACCCTCTTTTTTCATCATCCCCAAGGTGGTGTGTAGTGCCACAATTAAGTTAACTGGGGGAGTAAAAGGAGTTGTATTTTTAGCTGTAGATTTGCGATATTTACCTAAATCTAAATAATATTTTGGCAACTTCGCAGTTTTGTAAGCTTCCCAAGCTTTAGGACTTACAGACACAAATCCTAAACCGGGGGGTATCATATAGCCTTTTTGAGAACCGGAAGCTACTACATCCAATCCCAAAGCATCAACAGCCACATTGTAAGCACCCAAACTGGTGACAGCATCAACAATAATTAAAGCTTCCCTATGTGCTTTTACATGACTATTGATAGCTGCCAAATCATTGATTACACCTGTAGAAGTTTCGCTGTGGGTGATAATGACAGCTTTAATTTCTTTGTTGGTGTCAGCTTGTAAAATTTCTCCAAACTTAGCCGGGTCTAAAGGTTGTCCCCATTCTGCGGTGACAACTTCCACATTTAAACCAAAAGCTTGACCAACTTCTACCCAACGTTCACCAAACTTACCATTAGAACCCACCAAAATGCGATCGCCAGGAGACAGAAAATTAATAATTCCCGCTTCTACCGCACCAGTACCGCTAACATTCAGCATCAGTACATCATTGTGGGTTTGGTGCAGCCATTTCAGGTTTTCTGTCACCTCCCCCATCATGTTACTAAATTCACTGGTACGGTGTCCAATGGGGTGTTTAGCCAAAGCTAGTAAAGCTGCTTCTGGAACTGGAGTAGGTCCAGGAATCATCAACATTAACTTATCGTCCATTATCTCTATCCCAAAAATCCAATAAGATTCAAAATCCTTTGAGGATGATTTAATTCTGATGGCAAATTTTAGACATTCATCTACAAATTCAATCAGTCTGTCATCAGAAGATTATAGTACCTGAGAGAGTCACATCTGCTCTAGGCATAAACTTAAAAATTAAAGGCAAAAAGGCCAGCTTTCGGCTTTCCTTTTCACCTTTCCTCTTTATTTTTGATCAGAAACCACTTGATTGGTAATTGGTAACACAATTTTGGATTTTGGATTGTTTTTGACAATTCCAATCTAAAATCTAAAATCTAAAATCTAAAATTTTCTTTCCCAGTCACCAGTCCCCAGTCCCCAGTCTTATTTACCAAAAAGCTGATTAATTGCCAATTTTGGATCTGGTTGTTTTACCAAAGACTCACCAACGAGTACAGCTGATGCTCCGGCTGTTTCTACTATACTTAAATCCTCTGGTGTATGTAGTCCTGACTCACTGACGACTAAAATATTTTTCTCCTTTAATTGACTACCTCTTGCTTTCAGTAGTTCGCAGGTGGTTTGGAGGTCAACAGAAAAATCTTCTAGGTTGCGATTATTGATACCAACTAAAGAAACACCATCTAAAGCTAAAACTCGGTCAAGTTCTTCTAAACTATGTACTTCAATCAAAGCCGCCATTTTCAGAGCGTTGGCAATTTTAATGAAATACTGTAAATCCTGATCACTAAGAATTGCCGCTATCAATAGAACTGCATCTGCGCCATTCACTCGCGCCAAATACATTTGATAAGGATAAATAATAAATTCCTTACATAATAATGGTAAATCTACGGCAGCACGGACTAAAGATAAGTTATCAAAACTACCTTGAAAAAACTTTTTATCTGTGAGAACAGAAAGACAACTTGCACCACCTTCTTCATAAGCTTTAGCAATTTCTACCGGGTCAAAATCTGCTCGTAAAACCCCTTTGCTGGGGGATGCTTTTTTTACTTCTGCGATTAATGCAGGTTTAGTTTTTCCTTGACGCAACGCAGCAACAAAATCACGGGTAGGAGGTAAGGAAAGAGCTTTTTTTTGCAGTTCTTTTAACGGCAATTTTTCCCGCATTTGTTCAACTTCTGTTTCTTTATACCAAACAATTTCTTCGAGAATATTATTTGGTTCAGCATCCTCTAATACTGCTTGGTAGCGAACAATAGAGACATCAATAGCTGGACTAGGTTGACGACGACGAATT
>NZ_BJCE01000097.1:0-19548 GCF_005402885.1 Sphaerospermopsis reniformis | reverse complement strand
AAAAAGTGTGCATTTTTTGGGATTTCAAGAGATGGCAAAGAAATTTTCAAATCTCCTCCTGACTCCTGACTCCTGACTCCTGACTCCTATGCCCTCACGGAAAGACTTTCTCAGCAACCCCTAAATAGTTTTGTGTGAATTAAGAAATTAAGATATTTTCTATACCTGTTGTGTTTCCTGCAATAGAGACTTGAATCACTCTACTATATTGTAATCGCCATTGTAAAGCATTGGAAATAGTCAGATAGCCAATTTCTGGAGGTTCACGTAAAATTCTTTCTGCAAGTGTTTCTCTACCAATTTCGTCTAACGGAAAATTTCGTTCTTCTAAAAAAGCGACCACATCATCTTTATTACCATGACGGCGTAAAATTTCTTGTAAACCGTAGCTAGTTTGATAATCTCCAGTACGTTTTTTATCTACAAAAACAACGTTTTGAAAGTTTAGATTTGCAGTACGAGAATTATGGTCATCATTTTTTTCATAACTAAATATTAATAGATGATAACCTAAACCATATACTTTTTGACTGGCATTTTTAAAGGGATATGAAGATTGAGGTTGTCGGATTGAAGTTACTTTTAAATCAACTTCTAAACCAGGAAAATCTATTCCTAACGCTGCACTACCAAGAGTGTAATCATACCTCGTTGATAAATATTGATTAAAAGCAGATTCTACGTAAGTTCCTACAGCTTTTCCATCTGTAACTCCATATAAATTATAAATTGGTGTTGCACTCAGTTCTAAGCAAAAACTACGTGCAGCTATTTTCAACGATTCAAGTGTGAGTAATTCCATATTTTGCAGAATACATCAAATAAAGAGATAAAAAACTAAATAGCTAAAGTTAACTGTTGGTAATTAGATTTAGTAAACTCAATATTTTTTTTACCAATTCTTTTACATACCCATTCTACACAAGCAGGAACAATTGCATTACCAAACAAAGCATATTGATCATAAATTTTTGCTTCTCTACACCAATGATCAGGAAAACCCATTAACCGCGCATATTCAATGTTAGTTAAACGTCGATATTTATCATTTACTTTATAGCGTTCATAGTGTCTGGAAGTAGAAGCAGTTAATGTTGATGCAATACCATTAATACCAAATATTGTATAACCCAGTCTTGAACCTCCATCCTGATTATATAATATCTCTACTCCTTGACAATAACGATTCACAGCCTTACTTTTTTTAATCCTTTCTAAAGTATCAATTGTAAAATCAAATTGAGGTTCTATTGCTGTCTCATCTTGCAAAATATCTTTTAGCATTTTTCTGGGTTTAATATCTGGTAATAGCGACATATTGCGAGTAAACATTTTATTTTTATAAGCAATTCCCCAATTACCATTCTTGCCTTTACTTTCAGCTATAGGGGACATATATTTTTCTATGAGAAAATCTATATCTTCTAGATTTATCAAATCTTTTTGGGTTAAAAATACAGATGTTTTTTCTAAAAAATCACAATTGATATTGACAGAATTAAACTTAGTACCAAAAATAAAAATTCTTTCTCGATTTTGAGGAATACTAAAACTAATAGGACTAATGATTCTCCATTCAATTAAATAATCTAATTCAGATAAGGCATTTAAAATAACTTTGAAGTGATAACCATTTTCCATTGTTAAAAGTCTTTTGACATTTTCTAATAAAAAATACTGTGGTTGTTTTACAGCTATAATTTCCACAATACGTTCAAATAATGTTCCTCTAACCTGATCTCTAACTCCTAGTTTTTTACCAGCAGGGCTAAAAGGTTGACAAGGAAAACCAGCAGTTAAAAGATTATGATTAGGTATATCGGATATAGAAATATTATTAATGTCACCTAAAACAATAGAATCATCACCAAAATTACTCTGATAAACTTGACAAGATAATTCATTAATATCATTTGCCCAAATAGTTTGAATATTAGCAGATTCCAAACCTAAACGAAAACCTCCAATACCTGCAAATAACTCTATAGCCGTTAATAATTCTTGTGTTTTTTCTGTTTTCATTAACTTCTAAAAATAGCTTCGTTTTCTTTGTGGTTCAATGATTACTATAGCAAAGTATGGGAACTAGAAAAACCCAGGAATGAATTAATTTTATCTTTGCGTCTTAACGTCACTATCTTAACAATTCTTAACCCCAAAATCCCAAAAAAGTTTCAACACCCTTTTTTAGCCCGAAATTATTGAGAATGGTTGCGAATGATTCAACGTATTTTCAAGGGTCTTGACTTCTGACAGGGTTGTGTTATGATAGGTTTTATAATAATCCAAGGGAGTAGTATTGTCTGAATCAGAACATCTAGGATTTAAGGATTTTCAGGATAAGAACGCAGATTATCAGAATCAGTATTTAAGAATGTACAGGATATCTTCTTTGCGCCTTTGCGTCTTTGCGTGAGGAAATAGATAAATTTTGTCAGAATCAGGATTACCAGGATTTGAGGATTTTCAGGATGTTAAAGGCAGAGCCTTAAATAATTCATTCCCATACAGAGTATGGGAACGAGAGATAATAAGAGATACAGAGTATGGGAACAAGAAAAGAAAACTACTTAACAGCAGCTAATTCTTTCTTAAAGAAAGCTTGCAAAATATTATCTGCAATTTGCTGACTGGTTAAACCTAAACTAGCCTTAGATTCATCTGGTGTGGCATGATCTACCAAAATATCAGGAACACCAATTCTTTTAACTGGTACAACCACATCCGCATCAAGTAAAGCTTCCGCTACCGCAGAACCAAAACCACCCATTAAACAACCTTCTTCCAAAGTGACAACTCGGCCAATTTGTTTTGCCAAAGGTACAATTAAATCTGTATCCAAAGGTTTCACAAATCGGGCATTAATGACAGTGGCTTCAATACCGTGTTCGCTGAGAATTTCTGCTGCTTGCATACCTGGGTAGACCATTGTACCATAGCCGACAATTAACACATCATCGCCTTGGCGGAGAATTTCCCCTTTACCAATTTCCAACGCTTCCCAGCCTTCTTCCATCAAGGGAACACCGTAACCATTACCACGGGGGAAACGCATAGCGATCGGTCCATCGGTATATTCAATACCTGTGACTGTCATCCGTTGTAGTTCTGCTTCGTCCTTGGGTGCCATTAACACCATGTTGGGAATACAACGCAGATAAGCTATATCATACATCCCTTGGTGAGTTGGACCGTCAGCACCTACAATACCTGCCCGATCTAAACAGAAAAATACAGGCAGGTTTTGAATGCAGACATCATGGATAATTTGATCGTAGGCACGTTGTAAGAAGGTAGAATAAATGGCAGCTACCGGACGCATACCTTCACAAGCTAAACCCGCAGCTAAGGTAACGGCGTGTTGTTCAGCAATACCCACATCAATATATTGGTTAGGTAATTTAGCTTGTAATTTATCTAAACCTGTACCTGTAGCCATAGCAGCAGTAATACCGACTATTTTCGGGTTTTGTTCTGCTAATTTCACCAAAGTGTGAGAAAAGACTTTTGCGTAAGCAGGTGGTTTAGGTTTACTAGAAGGAATAGCTTTACCAGTGGTCAAATTAAAGGGGTTTTGGGCATGATAGCCTACTTGGTCTTTTTCTGCCATTTCATAGCCTTTACCCTTGACGGTGGCTACGTGAACCAGCACTGGACCAGTCATTTGATGTGCTTGTTGGAAGGTGGCGATCAGTTCTTCTAAATTATGGCCATCCACTGGACCCATGTAGGTAAAACCTAGTTCTTCAAAAACTGCGCCAACTTTGGAAACAGCTAACCGTTTCATCCCTTCGGTAATGCGTTCTAGTTCATCACCAACAAAGGGAATATTTTTAAATTGTTCCTCAATGTTATCAGTGAGAAATTGCATCGGGGGACTGAGGCGCATTTTATTTAAGTAGCGGGGAATAGCGCCGACGTTGGGAGAAATGGACATCTCGTTATCATTGAGAACTACCAACAAGTTAGTTTTAGGGAGGTGGCCTGCGTGGTTAATAGCTTCTAATGCCATACCGCCGGTTAAAGCACCATCACCGATCACCGCTACTGTTTTAAATTTTTCCCCTTTTAAGTCACGGGCTAAGGCCATACCCAACGCGGCGGAAATACTTGTAGAAGCGTGTCCTGCGCCAAAGTGATCAAATTGGTTTTCACAACGTTTGAGATATCCCGCTACTCCGTCTTTTTGTCTGAGGGTGTGGAAGTCGTGGTAGCGTCCGGTAATTAGTTTATGGGGATAAGCTTGGTGTCCTACATCCCAAATTACTTTATCCCGATCTAAGTCCAATGTTTGATATAGTCCCAAGGTTAATTCTACAACTCCTAAACCTGGTCCCAAATGTCCCCCACTTGCGGCTACGGTTTGTAAGTGTTTATCTCTAATTTGTTTGGCTATTTGCTGTAACTGCCGAATAGACAAACCGTGCAACTGGTTAGGATGGGTAATTTCACTCAGGTGCATATTATAAGGTTTTCCTCTCTAACTCTACTTTTTGGCATTAATTGATTTTCCCACTTCCGGGACTATAAAAATCTCACTGTCACCAGTTTTATCAATATAACGTTGACTGGTGATTGGTGACTGGTGATTGGTGACTGGGAAAATACAAATAATTTCTCCCCATCACCCCATCACCCCATCTCTCCGTTAAAATTTCAGTGTAGTGGGAACTATGGGTGTTTCTGCCTGTTTTTGCTGACGTTGCAAATATCTACTTAACAAGTAGGCCATGTCACCGCGAGTCATGGGGCTTAATGGGTTAATATTCCCGTTAGGGTCTGTGTTGATGAAACCTTCTGCTATGACTGTGGCGATCGCCTTTCTTGCCCATGTCGGTATAGAATTTTGATCAGGGTATTTTGATAAAATCTGGTTCACTGTTGCATTTGGAAACTGAAACACTCCGTAAGCTTGGGCAAAAATTGCTAAACCTTCTGCCCTAGTGACTCTTTGGTTTGGAAAAAACATATTTCCCCGATATCCTTTCATAATATCGGTTTTCAGCACTGTTTGAATATCTTGATATGCCCAATGATATTTCGGAACATCTGGTACATTTATGGTTTTTTCTTGTTTAGCTGCTTGGCGTTTATCTAAATAAAATGCTTTGACTAAAATTGCTGCTAATTCTGCCCTACTGATTAATTTTTCTGGATAAAATTTTCCATCGGGTAAGTTATCCATTAATTTTGATTCTACAACTTTTTGGATATAATCTAAATCGCTCTTGTCTGTATTTTCAACAAGATTTTCAACATTATTTTCAATAGAAGGCTTTGGTGTGTTGACTTCCTGGGCAATGACTGGAAATATAGACAGGAAGGTTAATAAGTTCAATGTCCCCAATGTCAAAATTGCTAATTTCTTCATATCCCAGATTATTGTCACTGTTTATTATCAACTTTGTTTTTGGATATTGACGGTTACTGTTTTTTAATGTTTCTGATTTTCCGATAAATCTATAATTAATGTAATTGTAGATTATATATTATTTAACCAATCACCAATCACCAATCACTAATCACCAATTTTGTAGTATATTCGGCTATGAGAGTATTTTTCATGTTGTGAAATTTTCAGGAGTTGAGAATGTCCGTATCAGCAGATCCCGTAAAGTTAATGAAGCAAGAAGTTGGTAAAGCAGCAGCGAACCTAGTAAAATCAGGTTCTATTGTTGGGTTGGGTACGGGTTCAACTACAGCTTACACTATACAGTTTTTGGGCGATCGCCTCAAGTCTGGTGAACTTAAAGATATTGTCGGTATCCCTACTTCGTTTCAGTCGGAAGTGTTAGCAAAACAGTACGGTGTTCCTCTTACCACTTTAGACGCTATTGATCATATTGATATCGCTATTGATGGTGCTGATGAAGTTGACCCCCATAAAAACTTGATTAAAGGTGGTGGTGCTGCACATACCCGCGAAAAAGTGGTAGATTATCTAGCAAAAGAATTTATTGTGGTAGTTGATAGCGGTAAGTTGGTTGACCGTTTGGGTTCTGTTTTTGCGGTACCTGTGGAAGTCATTCCGATGGCTATTACTCCAGTCATTAATGCTATCAAAAAACTCGGTGGTCAGCCAGAATTACGTATGGGTGTGAAAAAAGCAGGTCCTGTAATCACTGACCAAGGTAACATGGTGGTAGATGTCAGATTTGATAGTATTGATGATCCTGTAACTTTGGAAACAACACTGAATAATATTCCTGGTGTTTTGGAAAATGGCATCTTTGTTAACTGTGTCAGTCAGGTTTTAATTGGTGAAGTTATTGATGGTCAACCTGTTGTTCGTCAAATGTAGGTAAAATAAAAAGGGTGGGTTTTTCCCACCTATGAAAAAAGCTCACGCCAAGACGCCAAGACGCAAAGGCGCAAAGAAAGTACATGATTATTATCTAAAATTCCGTGATGTTATACAGAAGATTTGGACGCACAAATTTACAAATGCCGGTGTTTTCCTGCGGGGGAATGCGTTATCAATTTAAATGGCAAGATGTTAAACTAGAGGAAATTCCTCAAGATAATCAGGAAAATTTAAAAGCTGTTATTCATCGCGCTTTTGATTTAGGTATTAATCATATTGAAACTGCTAGGGGTTATGGAACTTCGGAAATGCAGTTAGGGAGAATTTTACCTACATTTCCCCGTGAAAAGTTAATTGTCCAAACTAAAGTTTCTCCTGTTGCAGATGCTAAGGAATTTAGAAAAACATTTGAAAAATCTTTATCATATCTCAATTTAGACTATGTTGATTTATTAGGTTTACATGGTATTAATAATGCCGAATTTTTAGATTATAGTCTTGGTGAAGGTGGTTGTTTAGAGGTTGCTAAGGAACTACAAAAAGCAGGAAAAGTCAGATTTATCGGTTTTTCTACTCATGCACCTTTAGAAATAATTTTACAGGCAATTAATACCAATGAATTTGATTATATTAACCTCCATTGGTATTATATCAATCAATGGAATTGGTCAGCAATTGAAGCTGCTAATAAGTTAGATATGGGGGTGTTTATTATCAGTCCTTCTAATAAAGGAGGTTTGTTATATCAACCATCTGAAAAGTTGGTTAAGTTATGTTATCCATTAAGTCCAATGGTATTTAATGACTTATTTTGTTTAAGTCATCCCCAGGTAAATACATTAAGTATTGGTGCTGCAAAACCCAGTGATTTTGATGAACATTTAAAAACCTTAGAATTATTAGACAAAGCTGATGAAATCTTACCTCCAATTATCGAAAGGTTAGAAAATGCTGCTATAGAAGTTTTAGGGGAAGATTGGGTAAAATCTTGGGATCAAAATTTACCAAGTTGGGAAGAAACACCAGGACAAATTAATATTAAATATGTGTTATGGTTGTTGAATTTAGCTTTAGCTTATGACATGGTGGAATATGGAAAAATGCGTTATAATCTCTTAGGTAATGGTAATCACTGGTTTCCTGGTAATCAAGCAGATAAATTAGATGAATTAGATTTGAGAGGATGTTTAGTTAACAGTCCTCATGCTGAGAAAATACCTCAAATGTTAGCTAAAGCTAATGCAATGTTAAAGGGGAAAGATGTAAAAAGATTATCTCAAAGTTAGTTCACTTATCCCTATTCCTTTCTTACTGTCACCTGTCACCTGTCACCTACTCCCTATTTGTGAAAACTCTAATCATTGATAATTATGATTCTTACACCTTTAATTTATATCAATTGATTGCGGAAGTAAATGGAAAAAATCCCATTGTCATCCGTAATGATGAAGTTGACTGGGAAAATTTGACCAAGATTGATTTTGATAATGTGGTTATTTCTCCAGGACCAGGTAGACCAGAAAAAATAGAAGATTTTGGTATTTGTGGTCAGGTTTTACAGAATATTCAAGTACCTGTTTTGGGTGTGTGTTTAGGACATCAAGGTTTAGGTTATTTTTATGGTGGTAAAATTATCCATGCACCAGAAATTAAACATGGTCGTTTAAGTGAAGTTTATCATAATCATTGTCAATTATTTCAAGGTTTACCATCTTCATTTTTAGCTGTTTGTTATAATTCTTTAGTTGTTGCGGATGACATACCCGAATGTTTAGAAAAAATTGCTTGGACTCCAGAAGGTGTAGTCATGGGTTTACGTCATCGAAATTTACCTTTTTGGGGTGTACAATTTCATCCTGAATCAATTTGTACTGAATATGGAAAAGAGATTTTTCACAACTTTAGAAATATAACAGCTAATTTTTATAATTATCAAATTCCAGAAAATACAAATCATCAAAACGTACTTTTACCCAAAAAACATCAAAATCATCAACAGCAACAATATCAAGTTTATAGTAAAAAATTAGATATATATCCTGATGCAGAACAGGTATTTACACAGCTTTTTGGTGACAAGGTAAATACCTTTTGGTTAGATAGTAGTAGATATGAACCTGGTTTATCTCGGTTTTCCTTTATGGGAGATAATAGCGGTGTTCATAGTTTATTAGTTGAATATCAAACCCAAAATCAAGAAATTAAAATTACGCAAGGTGGTAAAATTACAACTTATCATGAAAGTATTTTTGATTATTTACAACGAGAAATTAAAAATAGATATTGTGTAAATTGTGTAAATTGTGTAAATGAGGAATTACCCTTTGATTTTAACTGTGGTTTTGTGGGTTATTTTGGATATGAATTAAAAGCAGAATGTGGAGGAAATTTAGTACATAATTCTGAATTACCCGATGCTATGTTTATTTTAGCAGATAGAATCATTGCTTTTGATCATCAAGAACAAGTTATTTATTTAGTCTGTTTAACGACAGATGAAGAAACTGCAAAAACATGGTTTTCAGAGACAGAATTAAAATTACAAACATTATCACCTCTTCAACCAATTATTAAATCTAAACTTAAACCTCAACCACAAGAAAAGATTAAATTTAATTTACAACAGTCTGAAAAAAATTATCTTGAGGATATTCAAACATCATTAAAAGAAATTTATGAAGGTGAAACTTATCAAGTTTGTTTAACCAATAAATTATCTACAGAATTTACACCAGAACCTTTAGAATTTTATCGCACACTCAGAAAAATTAACCCTGCACCTTATTCGGCTTTTTTAAAGTTCGATAATTTCACTATAGCTTGTTCTTCACCGGAAAGATTTTTAAGTATAAATTCCCAAGGTTGGGTAGAAACAAAACCCATTAAAGGAACATTACCCAGGGGAAAAACACCCCAAGAAGATGAACTTTTAAAAGCAAGTTTACGTAACAGTGAAAAAGATCGTTCTGAGAATTTAATGATAGTTGATTTATTGCGTAATGACTTAGGGAGAGTTTGTCAAGTTGGTAGTGTTCATGTTCCCAAATTAATGGATGTAGAAACCTATAGTACAGTACATCAATTAGTAACTACAATTAGGGGTTTATTACGTCCAGAAATGGATGCTATTGACTGTATTAAAAATGCTTTTCCTGGTGGTTCAATGACAGGTGCGCCAAAAATTAGAACTATGGAAATTATAGATAAATTAGAACCAAAAGCAAGAGGTGTGTATTCTGGTGCAATTGGTTTTTTAAGTTGTCATGGTGCAGCAGATTTAAACATTGTGATTCGGACTGCAATTTTAACAGATCAACAAACTTCTATAGGTGTGGGTGGGGGAATTGTAATTTTATCAAACCCCCAAGCAGAATTAGCAGAAATGTTGTTAAAAGCGGAAGCTGTAGTTGATGCTTTAAAGATAATTTGATAATTAGCAACTACTTCTAGCGAAAAACATTAGGCAATAAATAAGTAGCTCCTGTATATAAAATATAAAAAGCGAAGCCAAAAAACAAAGTATTCAAAAAAGTAGCTACGTAGCCAATACACATCAATATTCCATCAGATTCGATGGTTGCGACTGCTAAAATTAACATTCCCACAGCAGGAATAGGATTAGTAGCAGGGGGATATGGGGACATTAATAATATTGCTAACCAGGTTAGACACATCCCATTAAACCGCCAAGTTAATTGATTTTCAGCAATTTTCTGGAGGCGTGGACGGGTGATTTTTTCTAAGATTCTGGTTACACGCTGTAAATTTCGCAACAGTGTTTGAGCAAACCAATCAGGGAATTTAAGGGAGGCAATTTTTTTAGGAAGCCAGGGTGTACGCCTTCCCAGTGCCATTTGTCCTGACATTAATAAGCAAGCTACACCTAGAGGAGTGCTTAACCCTGGTGGTGTTGGTAACAAGAAGGGTAATACCAATAATGCAATCACTAAGCTAAAACCCCGTTCTGATGTTTCTGAAATCACGTCACCCAAAGTCAGAGGTTTTTCAGCTAAATGTTGCAATAATAATTTAATATCTTGAGAAAATTTTAGGGGCATAAAATCCTATTGAATCATCAACCAATACTATAATCACATATTTATCCATTGGCAATTTTCGTAGTTTATTGGTTACGGGTGAATGGATGATGTTGATTGATATTAAATTTCAACAGCTACAGCATCACAAAGTATATGATTATGTTCACTTACTGAGTATATAGTCATCCGGTTTGATTTCTGAATTTATCTGTGTAGGCAGGCAAGAGGAAATAGTTCGACTTCGCTCACCAACCAGGCACTCATGCAAAAGGCTTTTAGAGAATTTTGGTGTACGGAGTTTTTTTCAATAATCAAATAGGAGTCCTATATTTAATGTTATACTATAGTGATCCGATTTGATTCCTGCAATTATTTGTGTAGGCAGGCAAAAGGGTTTTAGATAATTTCGGTGTAGGAAGTTTTGTTCAATAATCAAATAGGATTCCTATATTGTTCTTACCAATTACCAATTACCAATTACCTATTACCTATTACCAATTACCCATTACCCTTTTCTTTAGGAATAACCAACACTTTATCAACTCTATTTCCATCCATATCCATAACTTCAATTCTCATATTTTCCCATTCAAAATAATCCGCTGCTGCGGGAATACGCCCTAAATGAGTAATAACTAAACCGCCTAAAGTTTGAAAATTACCTCTTTCTTCTATTGCCAATTCTTCTATATCAAAAAGTTCAAAAAACTCCTCTACTGGTAACATCCCATCTACCAACCAAGAACCATCTTCTCTTTGCACTGCTTGGGGTTCTTCCTGTCCAGGTTGTGCAGGAACATCACCGACAATTTCACTCATAATATCATTGAGCGTTACTAATCCTTGAATGACTCCATATTCATCAACTACTAAAGCAATATGAGTGGCGGTTTGTTTAAATAACTCTAAAACTTTTAAACCCTTGGTACTTTCGGGGACAAATATGGGTTGACGTAATCCTATTGTTAAATCAAAAGGTTCATGGCGTAAACTCCTGGCTAATAAATCAGTCACAGGAATAACACCTAAAACATGATCAAGTCCCTCTTGACATACGGGATAACGAGAATAGGCACTTTCAGACATTTTGTGACGGTTTTCTTCTGGGGAGTCTTCCAAGTCTAACCAAACAATATCCGGGCGGGGTGTCATTAGAGAACTCACAGGGCGATCGCCTAAACGAAAAACCCTCTCTACCATATCCTGTTCCGCTTCTTCAAAAGTCCCCGCTTCTGTTCCCTGTTCTATTAAAATCTTGATTTCTTCTTCTGTAACTTGCGGTTCTTGAGAAGGTCTAACTCCTAAAATTCGCAATACTGTTTCTGTGGAAACACTTAAAAGATAAACCACAGGAGAAGCTAACGCCGCTAAAGCCCGCATGGGAAGGGCTACAGATGAGGCTATTTTTTCTGGGTTGTTTAATGCTAACCGCTTGGGTACAAGTTCACCCACAATCAATGATAAATAGGTGATGACTAAAACCACCACTCCAAAAGCAATAGGTTGGCTATAATCTGCCAAAAAAGGAACTAACTGAACATATCTCTCTAGCCTTTGGGCAATGGTAGCACCACCGAAAACACCATTGAGAATATTAATCAGTGTAATCCCTACCTGCACCAGAGATAAAAAATGATTAGGAGACTCTGCCAGTTGCAGTGCAGCTTGGGCGTTGAGGTTTCCTTGATTGGCTAGTTGCTGTAATCTGACCTTACGGGCGGAAACTATGGCCATTTCAGACATGGAAAACACGCCGTTGGCAAGAATTAGCGCCAAAATGATTAAAATTTCAATAGTGATAGATGACATTTTGTTTTGGAAGGAGTTCAAGGAGTCAGGAGTCAGGAGTCAGGAGGCAGGAGTCAGGAGTCAGGAGTCAGGAGGCAGGAGTCAGAAAGTAAAGATTTTCCCCCAGTCACCAGTCACCAATCACCAGTCCCCAATCACCAATCACCTAAAATGGTTTACATATAACTACAATCTAGATTTTCCCACTTTTCAAGACTTCTCACGCTAGTAACACTTATGGCTTTTTCTTCTATTGTGCGTGCTTTGACGCGATCGCCTCTCACCACCGAACTAAACACTAAACTCAAAAAACATCAAGAATTGCGGTTAAATGGCATTTCTCGCTTACCCAAGGGTTTAGTTACTTCCGCTTTGGCTCATCATGAGGGTAGGGATTTATGCGTGATCTGTGCCACTCTGGAAGAAGCTGGACGGGTTTATGCCCAAATGGAAGCGATGGGATGGAATACTGTACATTTTTACCCCACTTCGGAAGCTTCCCCCTATGAACCTTTTGACCCAGAAACTGAGTTAAGTTGGGGTCAAATGCAGGTTTTGGCAGATTTGATTAGTGGTCAGTCGTCTAAAAAAAACACAGCTATTATCGCTACTATCGGGGCGCTACAACCACATTTACCACCCCCAGAGGTATTTAAATCTTTTTGTCTCTCTTTACAAAAGGGGATGGAATATGATTTAGATGAGTTTAGTGAAAAAATTACCGCTTTAGGTTATGAACGGGTTTCTTTAGTAGAAACTGAAGGTCAATGGAGTAGACGAGGGGATATTGTTGATGTTTTTCCCGTATCTTCTGAGTTACCAGTCCGTTTAGAATGGTTTGGGGATGAAATTGAAAAAATTCGGGAATTTGACCCCTCTACCCAACGTTCTGCTTTAGATAAGATTAATCAAATTTCTCTTACTCCTACTAGCTTTGCGCCGATTGTTTTAGCAGCATTAAAAAATCATCCCAATTTTACAACTATTGTAGAGACGTTTCATGAAACTTCTCTACAGGAATCGGAATTACAATCATTAGAAGGAAGTAGAAGATTTTTAGGTTTAGCTTTTAATAAACCCGCTTCAATTTTAGATTATTTACCTGAAAATACCCTCATTGCTATTGATGAGGTAGAACAATGTCACGCCCATAGCGATCGCTGGGTAGAAAATGCGGATGAACAGTGGGGAATGGTGACTGGGGACTGGGGACTGGTGACTGGGGAAGAATCTTGTCGTGTTTCTAAAATTCATAAAACTTTTGATGAATGTTTGGCGGAAATTAGCAGTTTTCACAAATTCCACCAGTTATATTTATCAGAATTAGCGGAAGAAAATAGCGGTACTAATTTAGCGAGTAGACCTTTACCTGTTACACCTCATCAATTTGCTAAATTAGCAGAAACCCTCAGACAAGAAAGAGAACGTAAATTTGCAGTTTGGTTAATTTCTGCTCAACCTTCCCGTTCTGTAGCTTTACTGCAAGAACATGATTGTCCTGCTCAGTTTATCCCTAATCCTCGTGATTATCAAGCAATTGATAAACTACAAATCAATCATACACCAGTCGCCCTGAAATATTCCGGTTTAGCAGAATTAGAAGGTTTCATTTTACCTTCTTTTCGGATTGTTATTGTTACAGACCGCGAATTTTACGGACAACATTCTTTAGCTAATTTTGGTTATGTTCGTAAACGTCGTCAAGCTAAATCTAAACAAGTTGATCCGAATAAATTAAGACCAGGTGATTTTGTTGTTCATCGTAGTCACGGCATTGGTAAATTTATCAAATTAGAAAGTTTGACAATTAATCATGAAACCCGTGATTATATAGTTGTTCAATATGCTGATGGTGTGCTGAGAGTTGCGGCGGATCAAGTTGGTTCTTTGTCTCGGTTTAGAACTAATGCTGATAACCCCCCAGCATTACATAAAATGACGGGTAAAGCTTGGGAAAATACTAAAAACAAAGTTAGAAAATCTATTAAAAAATTAGCGGTAGATTTGCTAAAATTATATGCTGCCCGTTCTCAACAACAAGGTTTCTCTTATCCCCAAGATATGCCTTGGCAAGCAGAAATGGAAGATTCTTTCCCCTATCAACCTACCACAGATCAACTCAAAGCTGTGCAAGATGTCAAGCGGGATATGGAAAGTGAAAGACCGATGGATCGCTTGGTTTGTGGTGATGTGGGTTTTGGGAAAACTGAAGTAGCAATTAGGGCAATTTTTAAAGCTGTTACTGCTGGTAAGCAAGTGGCACTTTTAGCCCCAACGACAATTTTAACTCAGCAACATTATCACACCATTAAAGAACGGTTTTCACCTTATCCTGTGAATGTCGGTTTATTAAATCGTTTCCGCAGTGCAGAAGAAAAACGCAACATTCAAAAACGTCTAGCGACTGGAGAATTAGATATTGTTGTGGGAACACATCAATTATTAGGAAAAGGTGTGCAATTTAAAGATTTAGGACTTTTAGTAATTGATGAAGAACAAAGATTTGGTGTTAATCAAAAAGAAAAAATCAAGAGTTTAAAAACACAAGTTGATGTGTTAACTTTATCAGCAACTCCTATTCCTAGAACCTTATATATGTCTTTATCTGGGATTCGGGAAATGAGTTTAATTACCACACCACCCCCAACCAGAAGACCAATTCAAACTCATTTAGCACCTTTAAATCCAGAAATTGTTAGAAGTGCAATTAGACAGGAATTAGATAGAGGTGGACAGGTTTTTTATGTCGTTCCCAGAGTCGAAGGAATTGAAGAAACAACAGCAAAATTAAGGGAAATGATCCCAGGGGGAAGATTTGCGATCGCTCACGGTCAAATGGATGAAAGTGAGTTAGAATCAACTATGCTCACTTTTAGCAACCATGAAGCTGACATCTTAGTTTGTACGACAATTATCGAATCTGGTTTAGATATTCCGCGAGTTAACACCATTTTAATTGAAGATGCACACCGTTTTGGTTTATCGCAATTATATCAATTAAGAGGACGAGTAGGACGAGCAGGAATCCAAGCTCACGCATGGTTATTTTACCCCAAACAAAGAGAATTATCCGATGCAGCTAGACAAAGATTAAGAGCAATTCAAGAATTTACTCAACTCGGTTCTGGTTATCAACTAGCAATGCGAGATATGGAAATTCGTGGTGTAGGAAACTTGCTTGGTGCTGAACAATCTGGTCAAATGGATGCTATCGGATTTGATTTGTACATGGAAATGTTAGAGGAAGCAATTCGAGAAATTAGAGGTCAAGAAATACCCCAGGTTGAAGATACCCAAATTGACCTGAATCTCACTGCATTTATTCCTTCAACCTACATTACCGATATAGATCAAAAAATGAGTGCTTACCGTGCGGTTGCAACAGCAAAATCTCAAGAAGAATTAAAAGGAATTGCCGCAGAATGGACTGATAGATATGGTGCAATTCCTGTTCCTGCAAATCAACTTTTACGGGTGATGGAATTAAAACAATTAGCGAAAGCTTTAGGTTTTAGTCGCATTAAACCAGAGAATAAACAGCATATAGTTTTAGAAACTCCAATGGAAGAACCTGCTTGGAATTTGTTAGCAGAAAAGTTAACAGACTCGATGCGAAATCGCTTTGTTTATTCTCAAGGAAAAGTAACAGCGAGGGGTTTAGGAGTATTTAAAGCTGAACAACAATTACAGACATTAATTGATGTTTTTTCTAAAATGCAAGGAGTTATTCCTGAAGTAGCTTTAGTCTAGTTTTAGTAGGTTGGGTTGACGCAAGGAAACCCAACATAATTAATATTGTTGTTGGGTTTTTTGGGTTTTTTGGGTTGCGCTATCGCTTAACCCAACCTACTATAAAATAAACATCTCAATTAATTAAATAAAATTCCCATAGAGGTGACAATGGTTGTACAACTACTCAGACACCAATTTACAGTTAAGCAATTTCACAAAATGGCTGAATCTGGTATTTTATCAGAAAATGATCGAGTGGAATTAATTCGGGGGGAAATGATTGATATGTCACCTATTGGTACAAGACACTCAGGTTGTGTTATATTTCTAACAAATTTACTAGCTTTACTATTGGGAGGACGTGCGTTAATTAATGTGCAAAATCCTGTAGAATTAGATGAAATTTCCGAACCACAACCGGATATAGCATTATTAAAACCCCGTCCTGATTTTTATAGAAATGCACACCCCCAACCAGAAGATATATTTTTAATAATAGAAGTTGCTGATACAACTGTAAAATATGATCGCCAAGTGAAAATTCCCTTGTATGCAGAAGCAAATATTCCTGAAGTTTGGTTAATAGATGTTAATCAGAAAATAATAGAAGTATATCGCCATCCTCACCAGGGAATTTATCAAGATATGCAAACTTTAGAGAAAAATCAAAGTTTATCAATTTTCGCTTTTCCTGATGTGAGTATTCATGTGAGTGAGATATTTTAAATAAGTTGGGTATTTGTTTTATTAGCAATGAAGGTTATGCACTTTTAATTACCGGAGAGGAATAGTTTTTCAGTCAGTTAATTAAGACCTTATCTTTGGGCAACTCGCATTAACAGAAATAGACCAACTCCCAAACCAAACAAGTTAGGCAACCAAGCACCGACAACGGGAGAAAGAATTTCTGCCTGTGCTAAAGCCCCAGAAACTGATAATAATAAGTAATAACTAAAAATCACGATCACACTAATACCAAAACTCGTACCTCTACCAGTACGTTGAGGTATAGTTCCCATCGCCGAACCCACTAAACCAAAAATAATACAAACAAAGGGAAAGGCAATTTTTTGTTGAATTCTTACTTCTAATTTTCTAATTCTTTGGGGATTACCTGCTAAACGTTCAATTTTTAATTGTTCTAGGGCTTGAGAAATATTCATTTCTCCATAATCTCGACTATTTTCTGCAACATTTAAAGGCGTGCGGGGAAGTTGCAATTGTTGATGTTCAAACCGCAAAATATTCCGATAAGAACGGTCTGGTGCAACTAAATAAATTGTACCATTATAAAAATCCCAAACTTGTTGAGCAGGATTCCATGCAGCAGATTCGGAAACTAAAATTTGATTAACTCCTTCTCTAGAACGGTCGATAATTGTTAAACCTTTCATTTGCTTACCGTCAAATTGATCGGCATAAAACAAGCGAGATAAGATTTTATTTGTGCTACCATCTGCTGCTTTTTCTTCCCGGTATTCAGGATAATAAATATTTTGTTGTTTAAATGATGGTTTGTCTGATTGCAGTGCTTGTTCTAAAGTTCGAGTTGCTTCATAATTGGCGGCTGGGGCTATTTGTTCATTAAATACATAAGTCATACCTGTGACTAAACTACTTAATAAAACAGCCGTGAATACCATCCGATATACACTTACACCACATCCCCTTAAAGCAATTAGTTCACTTTCACTAGATAACTTGCTGTAAGTCATCAACGTAGCGAGTAAGGTGGACATGGGGAAAGAATAAACCATTACATAGGGTAATTTTAAGACAAAAACCTTGAGAGCGATATTAATTGGTAGTCCAGATTCTACGACTTTTCGTAATAATTCAAATAAACTATCAATGGCTAAAACTACAGAAGTAAATGCCCCAACTCCAAATAAAAAAAGCGGAAGTAACTGCATCGCCAAATAACGATCCATGATCGAAAAAGGCAGCAGTGAATTAAGGGTATAGAAAGATTTAATTTGCTTAGATGCCATAAGAGAAATTAAAAATAAAAATTTCAGGACTCAGAAGTCGTAGGGGCGAAGCATTCGGAAAATAGCCTGTGATAAAAATTGATAATTTATCGTCCGAATGCTTCGCCCTTACAGGAAAATAAGCTGTGATAAAAATTGATAATTGGTCGTCCGAATGCTTCGCCCTTACAGGAAAATAACCTGGGACAAAAATTGATAATTGGTCGTCCGAATGCTGATGCTTCCAGCACGCTTCGCGAACGCCCGTACAGGAGTCAGAAGTCAGAAGAAAAATAATTATTACCAATTACCTATTCCCTATTTTTAAACATTAAAATTATCACCTAAATAATATTGTCGAACAAGGGGATTATTATAAAGTTCATCGGCAATACCAAAAGCGAGAATTTGCCCTTCCCGCATAATGTAGGCACGATCAGTAATAGCGAGAGTTTCGCGGACATTGTGATCTGTAATTAAAATGCCCATACCGCGATCGCGCAGTTGTGCTACAATTTGCTGAATTTCTGAAACTGCTATAGGATCAACTCCGGCAAAGGGTTCATCCAAAAATAAAAATTTTGGACCTTGTCTACCTGCTGCTAAAGCCCTGGCTAACTCTGTCCGTCGTCGTTCACCTCCAGAAAGTTGAATACCTTTACTATTGGCAACTTTTTCTAAGCGAAACTCTGTTAATAAATCACCCAACCGGCTTGACCATTCCCTACGTGGCACATTAGTTTGTTCTAAAACCAAGAGAATATTATCTATAACAGACAGTTGCCGAAATACACTAGCTTCCTGTGCCAAATAGCCAATACCCAATCTAGCTCGTTTGTGCATTGGCATTCCCGTAATATCTAAATTATCTAACCACACCCTACCCTGATTAGGTTTTTCTAAACCTGTGGCAATATAAAATGTTGTGGTTTTACCAGCACCATTGGGTCCAAGTAAACCCACAATTTCACCTTGGGCTACAGAAAGATTAACGCGATTGACAATGACTCGCTTGCCATAAGATTTATGAATATTTTCTAAAACAATTTTCACTATTCGCGTTTTTGTGGTAATGAATACTAATTTTAACGCTTGAGGGGTGGTGTTCTGGGCGCTGGTTTAGCGGTTTGTCCACTCATATCACCATCATCCACCATGTAAACAGATTCTACCTGACGATTGGACTGAGGTAAGGCGATAAATCGACCTTCGTCAATTAAATAAGTGACTCTTTCTGCCCTAATACTGTTATTACCTTGTTGCAAAATATAGACGTTGCCACTGAAATCAATGCGTCGTTCTTTGCTAAAGTATTGTGCTTGGGCGGCTGTGGCTTGTATTTGACGTGCAGGATACAACATCTGCACGTTACCGCGAGCAGTGATTACTTGAGCTTTAGCATCATATTCTTGGACATCCGAGCGAATAGTCAGGGGACGGTTTCCCCCAGAAGATTGGGCTGTAGCGGTGGGAAGTTGGTTAGTAAGGGTAACTGTACCCAAGAGGGCTACAGGCAGCATTACAGCTAATCCTAGACGGTGCATCTGTGATTTTAGCAAGTGATAGGGAGTTATCATAGTAATTTGTGATAAAAGTTTTCAGGTTATAGCAGGTGACTGGGGACTGGGGACTGGGGACTGGTGACTGGGGACTGGTGACTGGGGACTGGGGACTGGGGACTGGGGACTGGGGACTGGGGAATAGTGTCAGATGT
>NZ_BJCE01000096.1:0-19729 GCF_005402885.1 Sphaerospermopsis reniformis | reverse complement strand
AATTCTTGTGGGTAGACATACTTCGACACGCTCAGTATAAGTCTTGTCTGCCCTTAAACCCGGATGGGCTAAAACGTCGATTTAGTAATGCTAGGTAATCTGTTTTTACCTTAGACCTGTCCGAAAATTAAATATGCGTTTTCTAAAACCCTTGTAGAGACGTTCTATAGAACGTCTCTACATTAATTCCCGGAAATGTCTCTTGTAGGGGCGAAGCATTCGGACAGAATATGAACTGGTTTCACCGATAGGTTATCACCCGAATGCTTCGCCCTTACGATTAATGAATCGGTGTTCTAGAAGCCCATCCCACAATATTAGACCTCTCCGAAAAAGATGTAGGGACAATTCATGAATTGTCCCTACCAAGGGTTTCAAGTTACGCTTATGTAATTTTCGGAGATGTCTATTGGATAATCTATTTCTTGGAAGTCCCTAAAATGGCTTTTTTCATCCTGTTAATCCTTTAATCCTGTACTTTGACTTACTTCGACATAGCTTGACTGCGCTCAGTAACCAGACATCCTGATTCAGACAGTTTCTCCAAAACTCCCCAAAAATGTCATCATAGTAAAGTTGAGAAAATACTGGAGATAAAACTACGGTTTACGCACGTCCTTTAGCCCGGTTAATTGAACAACTGCAACGCCTTCCTGGGGTGGGTCCAAAATCTGCCCAGCGTCTAGCGTTGCATATTTTGAAGCGTCCAGAATCTGAAGTGGAAGCTTTAGCACAAGCATTGATTGATGCTAAAAAACAGGTAGGTTTGTGTCAAGTCTGCTTTCACCTCTCATCTGAACCTGTATGTGATATCTGTCGCAACCCGAACCGGGATAATCAAACTATTTGTGTAGTTGCAGATTCCCGTGATGTGATAGCTTTGGAAAAAACCCGCGAGTATAAAGGGAAGTATCATGTTTTGGGTGGGGTAATTTCGCCGATGGATGGTATTGGCCCAGAACAGTTGACGGTTCAAGCTTTGGTAAGGAGAGTCAGTCAACAAAAACCCCAGGAAGTAATTATGGCTATTAGTCCCAGTGTGGAAGGGGAAACCACTACATTATATATAGGTCAGCTACTCAAACCGTTTACCAAGGTAACGCGCATTGCTTTTGGTTTACCTGTGGGTGGTGATTTAGAGTATGCTGATGAAGTGACACTGGCTAGGGCTTTGGAAGGAAGAAGGGAATTAGATTAGGAGTAGGGGCAAACCCCCCGTGGTTGCCCCAGGAGTCAGGAGTCAGAAGAATAAATAATTATCAATTATCAATTATCAATTATCAATTACTTTTTTTGATGCTTATGTTGCTGTTGTAATTGGTGCATTTTATTAAATAAATGCCAACAATATTCTTCAGGTAGTCCACAGGTGATTGCACCCCTTAGCACAACGTTAAAATACCAATCATTAGGTGCAACTTCTTCTTCTAATTTGTTCACTACTACATAAGTACGAACATTATTATATATTTGATCTTTGTGGTGAATATCTACTATTTCATGACGATAGAATTGTTGGGAAACACCTTCACGTTGATCGAGATTTTCGCTGAGTCTCCAAGGTAACTGATAAAGTACACCTGTGACTAAGGATGTAGAATCATTGACTACATCTAAAACCCCACATTTACGCAGGGGAGAATAACCATAAAATCTGAGTTTATATTCTTTTAATATAGCAGGTCCAATGACATAAGGGTATGTATTTTCACCAAGCGATCGCTTTAAATCCACTGGACACATACAAGAACCATAGGCAAAATAATAAAATGTTGGTTCTGTCTCTACCTTTGCAGGATTTTGAGGTTGTACCCAAATGTGGTTTATTTGTCCACTGTGATTACTCATATTCCTTCTTTATATGATAATATAAAAATGGTATTACGTTAATGATCATAAATGATCATATTCAATATATTTATAGTTCGTAAATTTCTAATGGTAAATTATCTGGGTCTTTAAAAAAGGTAAATTTCTTGCCTGTAATTTCATCCACTCTGATATTTTCCACTTCGATATTTTGAGAGGTTAAATAATTCACACTTTCTTCAATATTCTCAACTGCAAAAGCAAGATGTCTTAAACCACAAGCTTCTGGTTTACTAGGTCTTGCGGGAGGGTGAGGAAAGGAGAATAATTCAATTTGGGTATTTCCTACTTTTAAATCTAGTTTATAAGAATTTCTCTCTTTGCGGAAGGTTTCATGAATAATCGGAAAACCAAGAATGTCAACATAAAAATGTTTTGATTTTTGGTAATCTGAACAAATGATAGCGCTGTGATGAATATTTAATATTTTTATCATAAATTGCTTTCTTCTATTCTTAAAAACAATTCTATAGTTTTTTGCCACTGGTAAACTTATTCAATAAATCAATTACCTTTTTGGCATCCTTAATCGCTTGTTTTGCTTTAGAAATAAGAGTATTAGCAGCTATATAATCTTCATAGTCAACTTCACACCTCAGAAGACGTAACCGCTCTAAAATTTCTCCTAATTTTCTAAAATCACGGTTTTTAGTATAACTCTTTAATTCTGTAATTACATATTCATGTACACTATATTTAAGGGTTTTTAAATTATCATATCCTTCAAAATCTCGTAAATAGTTTCTAGTTAAACAGAAAGCAGAGTAATACGCCCTACTAATACAAGCGCGTATTTTCGCTTCATTAATTGATGCACTATTTGCCTGATTTGAGGTATTAATTACTTCATTATATAAAGTTTCTGCAACCTCTAAATAACTTAACCAATCAAATTTCATTCAAAGTCCAAATGAATACAAAGATTTACAGCAACCCCTAATGAAGCATCTATCCACCAATTTTCATCCAATTCATCTAGTTGATTTAGAGCTTGATCAACAGATTCTGAACTAGCACAGATAGAAAGTACCAGTTTCTCCCATTGAGGAGATTCAGGATCAACGTACAACTTTAATCTTAATTTCTCACTTGGGAAATACTTTCTTATTTGTGGATGAGCTTCTAGCAGCACATCTATCAGGTTTGAATGCTTTTGCAAAAACCTGTGTACATCAATAACATTTTCTACTCTGTAAAAGAAACTGATTTTGCTTAATTTATGAGTCCATCCCGTCTCTTCTAAAAGAGGTTTGTGTAGTTGTATAGATATTTCCTCTATTTGTGCAGATAATTCCAATACTATGCTATCTATATTTACAAAGGGGTTAACTTCAGTGATTGCATTCACTAATTTGTTAAATAAAATTTCATCTATTTTGATAATTAAATTAATGCCTGATTGATATTGTTGTGGAATCCTTAGAGTTTTCATAATTTTTATACTTGATATGTGTTGCTGATTGCAATTTACTAAATTAAACAAACTCAAATAATCTTGTATTTGAGCCAATAGAGGTGTTAGTGAAGTGCGGAATTATTTTATTATCATACACTGAAAACACCTTCATAGGTTTACATTTTTTACCTTCTGAGCATGAGCAATCAAATTATAACTAAACAAAGAATATGTGTGAAAATTTTAATATAAATTAAACGGGAGATAGGTGTTTTTTTAGTCGGTAGGGGTCTAGCATTGCTAAACCCCTACTTAATTACTACCCTAAAATCGTCTTTGATGCAATCCTGGTTTTCTTGCGGTCTGCTTCCGAAAGTTCTTGACCGGCTTGCAGACGAGTAGCAGAAGTTTGCAATACGGTTGCGGCATTGGTATCACCAATTTGTAAAGCAGTTTTCGCTGCTGTTTGCAACATTGTGACTGCACCTGTGCGATCGCCTTGTTCTAATTTTGCCTCTGCAATCTGAGTTTGGCGATATTTAGCTAATACCAAAATTGACTGTGACACCTGGGTATTTAATGCTGGTTGGTAAGTCTGAGTAATATTAGCATATATCGGCATCAGGGAAGAAAGTAAACTCTCTTTTTTCTGTGCTGGATCATCGTAGCGAATCTGAATATGTCCAATGACTTGTTCACCTTCTGGCAATTGTCCCAAATAAATATTCGCCAAAACTACCCTTTCTACATCTTTCATTAAATCACCCAAACGAATCACAAAGCTACCATTAGCTTCTGTTTCCACTGGTAACTCAATGGTTTCTGGGGCAACTTGGGCGACTGGTTTGAGTTCTGCTAACCGCACACCAGGAACGAGAGACAGCAATAAATGGGCATTGGTTAAGCCCACAGATTGAATGCGTTTAAACAAGCGTTTAAACTGGTCCACAGCTTGGTTAGGAGTCTCAATATAAGCGAGAGTACCACCACCAGCATCGGCGATTTTTTCTAGTAAGTCCTGATTCCAGTCATCACCAAAACCAAAGGTGTTAATGGTGATATTTAATCTGGTGGCTTTTTGTG
The DNA here is from genome assembly GCF_005402885.1 of Sphaerospermopsis reniformis. NCBI lineage: Bacteria > Bacillati > Cyanobacteriota > Cyanophyceae > Nostocales > Aphanizomenonaceae > Sphaerospermopsis > Sphaerospermopsis reniformis. Next base: position 15,381 of record NZ_BJCE01000096.1, on the reverse strand, counting down.
CTAGTTGCAAACAACGGTTGTTGTCATTTGATCCTATCTGCCATTTCCAGATTTTTAACCCGTTATCACCATGACCATCTGTGAGTAGAAAAGCTTGGGAAACAGCACCTTTTGTTCCTTTGAGCAATTCTGTAATTCCCAAAGATAAACCTTCACCAATAATAGTACCGCCTCCAGCTTTCAGACTTTTGTGTAACTGGGTTTTGATGGTTTTGGGGTCTTGAACGATTTGGTTAGGGATAATGACCTCAGCAGTACCCGCAAAAGCCACAATTGAGATCCTGTCTCCGGGTTTGAGTTGATCTAATAATTGTTCCACTGCCTGAATCACTGTGTTCATAGCTTCGCCGTGCATAGAACCGCTTTTATCGAGAATCAGGCATAAATTCACGGGTATACTAGAATCAAGCTCATCAGCAATAGCCGAAATGGAAATTTCTAGTTGACGCTGGTTAGTAGTTTGGGTTGCGTCAACGTTAGTATCATTTAGTGCCGATAATAATTTAACTTTCATGTAGGAGGAGCATCCTGCAACACAGTTTTTGAGACAATTCTGGTTTTCTTGCGATCGCTCTCTGATAGATTTTCACCTGCTTGTAAACGAGTAGCTGAAGTTTGCAACACCGTCGCTGCACTAGCGTCACCCATTTGTAAAGCTGTTTTGGCGGCGGTTTGGAGCATGGTGGCCGCCCCAGCGCGATCGCCTTGCTGTAATTTTGCTTCCGCTAACTGGGTTTGGCGATACTTGGCTAAAGCTAAGATTGACTGCTGCACCTGGGGATTGGTACTCGGTTGGTAAGTGCGATCTACATTCACATAAACTGGCATATTGAGGGAAAATAAACCAGCTTGATCCAGTGCGGGATCATCGTAGCGTACTTGCACATTAGCGATCGCCTGTCTACCTTCTGGCAACTGTCCCAAATAAATATTAGCCAAAATCACCCGTTCCACATCTTTCATTAAATCCCCTAATCTCACTGTAAACCGTCCATCTGGTTCTGTTTGTACAGGTAATTCAATTGTCTCTGGAGCGACTTGAGCTACAGGTTTTAATTCTGCTAATCTCACATTCGGCATCAGGGAAAATAACAGGTAAGCGTTTGTTAAACCCACTGTTTGCATCCGAGTAAACAGACTATTGAACTTATCCACCGCTTGTTCAGGGCGTTCAATATGTGACAAACTTCCTAACGCTGCATCCGCAATTTTCTCTAAAATATCCTGATTCCAATTGTCTCCAAACCCTAACGTATTTAAGGTTAAATTATAGTCAGACGCTAATTGAGCAAATTTCAAGCAGCGATTATTATCACCATGTTCATTTTCCCCATCTGTCAGTAAAAAAGCTTGGGAAACAGTATCTTTTTTACCCTTGGCTAACTCTTCTATTCCCAAACGTAACCCTTCATCAATTGCAGTACCCCCATCCGCAGAAAGACGATTAATTTGCTGTTTGATGTAATCTCGCTCTGCAATTACCTGATTAGGCACTAAAACCTTCGCACGATGGTCAAAAACCACAATACTCAGTCTATCCTGCTCACTGAGACGGTCAACCAACAAACAAGCCGCCTTTTTCACATTATCCAGCGATCGCCCCCGCATCGAACCACTATGATCTAATATTAAACATAGATTTAATGGCACACTAGGATCTAAAGTTTCCCCAATCGCCGAAATCGAAACCGCTAACTGACGTTGACTACTAGGTTGATTCGAGTCTACACAAGCATCATTTAAATGAGGTTGCAAGTTAACTTTCATAAAGTCATTTTCCTAACGACATTATCTATATCTATTTATAAATAACTTCAATCTCCAGTTAACAGAGTACGGAAAACAGATAAAGGAGGCAGGAGGCAGGAGGCAGGAGGCAGGAGGCAGGAAGGCAGGAGGCAGAAGGCAGGAGGCAGGAAGGTTTACCTCGTCTCTCGTCTCTCGTTTCTCTTGTTCCCAGTCTCTGACTGGGAATGTGAACATAGAGGTTCTACCTCTCACCCAACACCTTAACAATTCTTAACTCTATTTTCCCCCAAAAATCCCAAAAAAGTTTCAGCACCTTTTTTTACCCCTAAATTATTGAGAATACTTGCGAATGACTCAACGTATTTTCAAGGGTCTTGACTTCTGAGAGGGTTGTGTTATGATAGGTTTTAGAATAATCCAAGGGTGTCGTATTGTCTAAATCAGGATATCCAGGATTACCGGATTTACAGGATAAAAACGCAGATAAACGCAAATGATCTGAATCATGATTAGACCTCTCCGAAAAAGATGTAGGGACAATTCATGAATTGTCCCTACGAATGGGTTTCAGGTTATGCTTATTTAATTTTCGGACAGATCTATTTAAATGATTTAAGAATTTCTAGGATACGATTTAATGATGGTTGGTTATTTTTGAAGGCTTTTTTTGTCAGAATCAGGATAACCAGGATTATAGGATTTACAGGATGTTATTTAATGATGGTTCGTTACGCACAAGTTATGGAAGGAATGAACCACCATCACCGGAGGTGTTCCCGCAGGGTAGAAACGAAGGACACCAAGGGAAGAGGTTTTAGAGAGATTTTCTGTTTTCATCCTGTTCATCCTTTAATCCTGGACATCTCCACCACATCTGTGATCTTTTAAAGTCAAAATCATATACTGAGTCTATAAACACCAAACTAAAATCCTATCCTGTTCATCCTTTAATCCTGGACATCCTGATTCAGACGAAAATCTATTTCCCGCAAAGGCACAAAGGAGCAAAGGCGCAAAGAAGATATCCTGTACATCCTTGAATCTTAGTTTTAACAATCTGCGTTCATCCGCGTTCCTATCCTATAAATCCCTAAATCCTGATGCGGACAAATATTGACATCTAATAAATATATATGATATGTTAAAACTTAAGTAACTCAAATCATATAACATCAAACCAAAATCCTATCCTGTAAATCCTAAAATCCTGTACTTCGACTTCGCTCAGTAACCAGATATCCTGATTCTGACATATTAAAAACCGTAAAAAAAATTGAACGCCTGACGGCGAGGAAAAAGGGAAAAAAGAAAAAGTGTAGAGGGTAAAAGGGTAAGAGAGTAAAGAACTAAAGAGTCCTTGCGCCGGAAACTACCAACCGAAACCCGAGGTAGTTGCTTCTGCGGTCTGGGTTGAGGTAGCTGTAACGATACGCATAACGGCAATAGCTGGGGCTGCTGCCCCAAGAAACACCACGCAGCACCTTACTTTCGCTTTGGCTTGTCACAGCACCATCATCTGTAGGCGCGTTATTATAGTTATCTACCCAATCATCCAAACACCATTCCCAAACATTGCCGTGCATATCATACAAACCAAAAGCGTTAGGGGGAAAAGTTCCTACATCTGTGGTTTGTTGACGATACTCACCTTTAGGAGCAGAACCATAAGGGAAATTACCATCATAGTTTACCAGATCAGTGGTAATACTTTCACCAAAATAAAATGGTGTGGTAGTTCCGGCTCTACAAGCATACTCCCATTGTGCTTCGCTTGGTAATCTGTAGGTTTTTCCTGTTTTTTGGCTTAACCGTTGACAGAATGTAACCGCATCATTCCAATTAACTCTTTCTACAGGACGTTTGTTAGTGAGCGTGGTTGGTGAGCGAAGTCGAACCAAAGTCGAACCACCATCTTTAAACTTAGAAGGGTTATTCCCTATGATTGTTTCATATTGCTTTTGTGTTACTAGATATTTCCCGATAAAAAAACTGGGAACAGTTACTTGACGTTGGGGACCTTCATTTGATGCTCTATCTTTCTCAGTTTCCGGTGAACCCATGAGGAATGTTCCCCCTGGTATTTCCACCATTTCTAAAGTCACACCATTTCCCAAGTCTTCGGTAAAATATCGCGCTGAGGAGTTGCGTCGGTTGATGATGCTTCCGGTGGAGTCGGTGGTGACAACTTCAAAATTAAAGGTTGAGAGGGAGTTTGAGGAAGTTTGATTTTCAGAAGTTTGATTTTTGGGAGTTGGTGTATTTGAGGAAGTTTGATTTTCAGAAGTTTGATTTTTAGGACTTGGGAATAATAAATTTTGTCCTACAACAGCAATAGTCACACCACCAACAAATAAGCTGGGATAAACCAAGAAATTTCTCCGGGTGATAATTGTAGGTTGAGGAAATTGATTTTGGAAAGATTGATTTTGAGAACTTCCCGATTTTTGCAAAGATTGATTTTGAGAAGATTGATTTTGAGAACTTCCCAATTTTTGAGAAATTGGAGGTTGGGGTGGTTGGGGTGGTTGGGGTGGTTGGGGTGGAGTCTGTAAAACCTGCAAAAGTTTATCAGATGACTGATAACGATTTTGATATTCTGTCTGTAATAACTTATCTAAAATCTTACCTAACTCTACACTCACAGGTTGCTGTAAATGAACACGCCATTTTTCTACCCAACCATAACCTTGAGTTTTCCATAAATTCCAAGGATGCACCCTTGTCATTAAATGAAAACAAGTTGCACCCAAACTAAATAAATCACTCGCTGGATAAACTTCCCTATCTTCCATCTGTTCTAAAGAAGCATAACCATAACTTCCGATGATCGTACCTGGACGCATTGTACCCTGAAGTTGCTTAGATGCCCCAAAGTCAATCAAGAATAATTTTCCATCACTGCGACGACGCATAATATTTTCCGGTTTAATATCGCGGTGAATGATTTTTTGATTGTGAACTATTTGCAGAACTGGTAAAATCTCCAGCAACAATTTACGAATTTTTCTTTCATCAAAAGTTTCACCATTCGCTAACTCAATTAATAAATTTTCTCCATCAATAAAATCTTGAATTAAATATAGATATCCATTCTCCTCAAAATATGCCTGAAGTCTAGGAATTTGCGGATGTTGCAGTTGTTGTAATCTTTTAGCTTCTTCTTCAAATAACTCTGTTGCTTTTTTTAAAGCATAGGTATTTTGCGTTTGCGGTGCAAGTTGTTTGATAACACAATTTTCCTCAAATTTATCAGTATCTTCTGCTAAATAAGTTTTCCCAAAACCTCCACCCCCCAAAGGTTTAACCGGACGGTAATGGTTTCTAAGGATAACTAAAGGAATGCCACAACTAGGACAAAACTTTGTCGTATCTGCTACGGTTGGATTATGACAGTCTGGGTTTAGACAGCATATTTGATTCATGGGAGAGTTCTGGTAGATACGTTACATTTTAGAACATATACAAAAATATACTCGCTAATTTCCCAATTAGGTAATAAATTATCTATAAATTATCTATAAATTATCTATTTCCTCACGCCAAGACGCAAAGGCGCAAAGAATATATCCTGTACATCCTTTAATCTTGATGCTGAGAATCTTCGTTCATCTGCGTTCCCAACTCAGGCTGTTAAAAACACCATATATATTGCGCCCACAGATTCCCACTCATAACATAAGTGTACAACAGTATTCACGGCTTGTCAAGTCCAAAAACAAAATAAACAGAAAAAGCATAAAAAATGTATTGGATGGCTTCCAATCCCCAATCATCTACCTAGAAATCCACACCCTTTAATTATTTTGCGATCGCGCTAGGATGTAATACAGTTAACGGCATAGTTTTAGGCGATTGAGATTCTATGGAACATTTTCCCATCAAAGCTGTACAAGCTGCCTATTACGGCGAAAATTCCTACCGCACACCACCCCCAGACTTACCTTCCCTGCTATTAAAGGAAAGAATAGTATATCTGGGAATGCCATTAGTTCCTGCGGTTACAGAATTGATCATCGCTGAACTACTATTTTTACAATCCGACGACCCAGAAAAACCCATTAAAATCTATATCAACTCTACTGGAACATCTGGTTACAGTGGCGAACCTATCGGTTTTGAAACCGAAGCCTTCGCTATTTATGACACCATGAAATACATTAAGCCTCCCATCCACACCATCTGTATTGGTTCAGCAATGGGTATGGCTGCTATGTTGTTAAGTGCTGGGACAAAAGGTTGTCGTGCAAGTTTGCCTAACTCTAGTATTATCCTGCATCAGCCTAAGAGTTACGCCCAAGGGCAAGCTACAGATATTCAAATTCGTGCTAGAGAAGTTTTGGCAAACAAAGCCTCAATGGTGGATATTCTGTCACGCACCACAGGACAAGCACCAGAAAAAATCACCAAAGACATGGATCGTCTATTCTACATGACTCCTTACCAAGCCAAGGAATACGGTTTAATAGACCGCGTGTTTGAAAAAGAAGAACTCGCCAACCCCCCACTTCCTGCAAGTGTGCTTTAAGAAGGTGACTGGTGATTGGTGACTGGGGATTAGGTGATTAATCTACCCCCATCTCCCAATCTAAATAAACTACAAATGGAGTCGTAAAAATGCCTATAGGTGTGCCTAAAGTTCCCTACCGGATGCCCGGAGGACAATATACAGATTGGATTAGCATTTATGACCGTCTATACCGGGAAAGAATCATTTTCCTGGGCAGAGATGTCGATGATGAAATTGCTAACCAAATTATTGCCGTTATGCTTTATTTGGATTCCGATGATCCAGGTAAAGATATTTATTTGTACATCAATTCCCCCGGTGGGATGGTGACATCTGGTTTGGCAATTTATGACACCATGCAACACATCAAATCTGATGTTGTCACTATTTGCGTGGGTTTAGCAGCTTCCATGGGATCTTTCTTATTAGCTGCTGGTACTAAGGGTAAACGCCTAGCTTTACCTCACTCCCGGATCATGATTCACCAACCTTCCGGCGGTACTCGCGGACAAGCTTCTGATATTGAAATTGAAGCTAGAGAGATTCTGCGAATTCGTAGCCAACTGAATCAGATTTATGCTAATAACACTGGTCAAGCTTTGTCTAAAATTGAGAAAGACATGGATCGGGATTTCTTTATGTCTGCTCAAGAAGCCAAGGAATATGGTTTAATTGACCGTGTGATTGAAGAACGCATCTAAACAGGGCAAAATAAATTCAAAATTCAAGGTTAAAAATTCAAAAGCATCTTAACTTTGAATTTTTGATTTTGAATTTTGAATTGGAGCAAAGCAACATGGATATCGGAGATTGCTACCGTTTATTGGGGTTAAGGTCAGGAGCTTCTTTTGCTGAAATTAAAGCGTCTTATCGGCGACTGGTACAGCAATATCACCCCGATCTCAACCCAGATGATGAAAAGTGTAAAGAAAAATTTATTGCCTTGACGGAGGCTTACAAACTCCTGCAAACGGTAGTACCACCTGAGGAAATAGCTGTAAAATCACATAGTTCATCCTCTTTATCCTCTTCATCCCCTTCATCCACTTCATCAGTGTTTGAGGATAGTTCTACCCAGGTAGCATCCCCACCGTCAGTATCAACAACAGTAATGCCTCATCCACCAACATCAGAAGATATAGAGGAACGGTTAAAGTGGAAGACTTATGAACAGTTGCAGCGGTTTTTACAGGAAAAACGTTTTCCCCAAGCGATCGCTCTGGTTGAAGCTTTAGCTGCTAGATTACCTGGGGATATAGAAGTCAAACAATGGCAAGCTATATCTTATCAAATTTGGGGACGGGCGCTAATTGCCCAAAAACAACTGCCAAAAGCCAGAATTTATCTAAAAAAAGCTATCAAGACAGATCCCCACAATAAAGCTCTGTTTAACGAAGTTCAGCGCGATTTTGAACGGTTAGGGATTAAGTTTTAGAAGTTGATTGTTTAGAAAATTTACCCCAAGGAAATTATCAACTAGAAATTAATGGTCAATCTGCTGGTAATTTAACTGGTAATTTAAAATTAGATGAATCCTCAGAACCTTTCCAAGAATTAAATCTAAAACAATAAATTTTAGTTCGTAGTAAGCGATTTATCGCTTTAGTTCAATGGTAAGGAGTCAGGAGTCAGGAGTTTTGAATTATTTATGGGCATGAATATAATCAACAAAGTAGAATTTAGGAATCAGCCAAAGTTTCAACCAAGTATAAATTCCCATTCCTAAAAGTGCGGTAATTATTAAGGGTAAACCCACTTTTAGACGGAAAGCATCAGGAAGAATTGCCACCCCAGATACAACTATGACAAAATAAGCTAAAAGTCCTATTTGCAAACGTTCTAAATTTTTAACTGTGGTTCTACAACTGCTACAATGTTGAGTATGTTGTTGATAACGATCCAACATCACCAGTCTATCATCATTGATTTTAGTTTCTGTATCCTTAATTCCCACCTCACTCCAAGGTAACTGACCATGACAATATTTATCAAACCAAGTCCTAAACTCAATTACTAATCTATCTGCACTGGTAGGTAATTTATAAGCTGTTTTCCAACTTTCCCTTTCTTGTTTTTGCTGCAACAAATATTCTTGCTGATTTAACAAAATCATATCACCATCTAACACCACATTTCTATTAGTGATATGATCCCACCAACGGGGTGTTAAATAATGAAATGTTTTCGCAAAATTACGACTAAATTGACCAACAATTCTCGATTTTCCTGGAGATACAGGTACACAATAAACTATCAGTCCTAATTTCTTTTCTGTCTGACCCAGACTAATCGCATATTCTAAACGACAAGGTGGTTCAAAAGTGATTGTTGTTGGTAAACCTCTAGGAATGGAAACTTCAATTAAATCAATTGTTGATTTAATTATATTCATAGTTATGGGTTGTGATTTGTCTCGATTACCTTGTACTCCATGATGAGCAAAAGGAACATGACTAGGATCAGCTACATTTTCTACTAATGTCTGCCAATCATACTCTAAATCACGGACTATAGAAGTCCAAACAAATCCTTTACTAGCGTCTATTTGTGGTGATAAAGGTAAAGGTGTCTTTGCTGCTAGTTCGGGGGTTTTCGCATCTGGCCACACCCAAAGTAAGTCATTTTCCTGACGTACTGGTAAAGAAAGGACACAGAAATTTTCTTGATTTTTGGTGACAATTTCGGTATTTTCCGCTTGGGGAATGTGAGTACAAATACCTTGATCATCAAATTGCCAACCATGATAACTACACATTAAATTACCTGTTTTGTCATCAATACGACCTTCGCTTAAAGGTGCTAAACGGTGAGGACATTGATCTAAAAATACCCGGTAATTTGCAGATGATCTAGGTTTCCAAATTACTAAACGTATTCCTAACAATTTTACCGGGGTGGGACGTTGTGGATCAAGGTCTTCAATTGGTGTAAGAGGATACCAGTGCTGAAAAAAGTTAAATTCGGCTTGCATTCTATTTCTTGTAATAATTCAATTAACCAGGGCGTGAAAAAAATTTGAGAACAATTATTGTATGTCTGAATCTGTAATTTCTGTAACCGTTAAATTGTTCGCTGCTTATCAAGAAGCTTATGGACTTTCGGAACTAATGCTGGAATTTCCTCATGGTACACCAGTCAAAGCTGTATGCGATCGCCTCATATCAGAACACCCAGAACTGAACCAATGGCGTGATGTTACCCGCTATGGCATTAATTTAATCTTTGTTGCACCCGACACCCCTCTCAAAGATAGTGATGAAGTCGTACTTATTCCCCCCGTTAGCGGAGGATAATTTTAGATTTTAGATTTTGGATTTTAGATTGATCCATTCCTACTTACTGTCACCTGTCACCTGTCACCTGTTCCCTGTTCCCTGTTCCCTGTAACCTAATATCCGACTATTTTTGTCGGGTATGTTTGACGAGTATTTTGCCTCGTGTTAGTATTTTTTTCACAGTTGACGGATATACGGGGAAAGCTAGTTTATGACTCAGGCCATCGCAAACTTAAACAAAGCCAACACTTCCATATTGAAAGCACTCAAGTGTAAAGAATGTGGTGCAGAATACGAACTCCAAGCTACTCATGTTTGTGAGTTGTGCTTCGGTCCATTGGAAGTTAAATATGACTATGATGTTTTGCGTCAGTCTGTCAGTCGAGAAACTATTGAAGCTGGTCCTAATTCAATTTGGCGTTATCGTCAATTTTTACCCGTTGCTACCGACAACTATATAGATGTGGGAACAGGGATGACTCCCTTATTGCGTTCTCATCGTCTTGCCCGTCGCCTGGGTCTAAATAAACTTTATATTAAAAATGATGCCGTAAATATGCCCACCCTGAGCTTTAAGGATCGGGTGGTGTCTGTGGCACTGAGCAGAGCTAGAGAATTAGGTTTTACAACTGTTTCCTGTGCTAGTACCGGCAACTTGGCAAATTCTACCGCTGCGATCGCTGCCTATGCTGGTTTAGATTGCTGTGTATTCATTCCTTCTGACTTAGAAGCTGGTAAGGTATTAGGTAGTTTAATTTACAGTCCCACCTTAATGGCAGTCAAAGGCAACTACGATCAAGTAAACCGCCTTTGTTCAGAAGTTGCCAATACACACGGTTGGGGATTTGTCAATATTAATCTTCGTCCTTATTATTCCGAAGGTTCTAAAACATTAGGTTTTGAAGTTGCAGAACAACTCGGTTGGGAACTACCAGATCATATAGTTGCACCTTTAGCTTCTGGTTCATTGTTCACCAAGATTTATAAAGGTTTCCAAGAATTTACCGAAGTTGGTTTAGTCGAAGGTAAAAAAGTTCGCTTTAGTGGCGCACAAGCAGAAGGCTGTTCTCCAATTGCTACAGCCTTCAAAGAAGGAAGAGACTTTATTCAACCAGTAAAACCGAATACAATTGCTAAATCCATTGCCATTGGCAACCCAGCAGATGGGGTTTATGCTGTAGAAATCGCCCAAAAAACAGGCGGTAATATTGAATCAGTAAATGATGCAGAAATTATCGAAGGTATCAAACTGTTAGCAGAAACTGAAGGTATATTCACCGAAACCGCAGGTGGTACAACCATCGCCGTGCTGAAAAAATTAGTAGAAGCTGGTAAAATTGATCCAGATGAAACTACAGTTGTGTACATCACTGGCAACGGTTTGAAAACCCAAGAAGCGGTACAAGGTTATATTGGTGAACCTTTGACTATTGATGCCAAACTTGATAGTTTTGAACGGGCGTTAGAAAGATCCCGCACTCTTGATCGCCTAGAATGGCAACAAGTTCTTGTTTAGTTAATGTCATTGGTAAATTACAATTAACCACTGACTTTAGGGGTTGAGCAATGCTAACCCCCTACCAACTCTCACTTGAAAACTAAAAACTAATCTTTAGACTATGGCCGTAACAGTTCTAGTTCCCACTGCGCTGCAAAAATTTACAAATAATCAAGCTGTCTTAGAATGCAGTGGTACCAACATTGCTGAATTATTTGATTCTTTAGAGCAAGTTTGTCCAGGTATTAAGTCGCGTTTATGCAATGCAGAAGGACAACCAAATCGCTTCTTAAACTTATACGTTAATAGCGAAGACATCCGCTTTTTAGGTGGAACAGCAACACCCTTAAAAGATGGTGATGAAGTGAGTATTGTTCCTGCTATTGCAGGTGGTTAAAATTAATATTCAGCAGTCAGCAGTCAGCAGTCAGCAGTTAGCTAAATAATACTCCTATCCCACTGTTAAATTACCTATAATTTTCATAACTTATCCCTTCAGGGACGAAATATAGGTAATCTTTATAGGTAATCTTTATAGGTAATCTTTGAGTGGGAAGGGAGCAATTAACCATTAAACAGTTAGCAACGCTTGTAAATCCTCAACTTTTAATCTTGGTCCGTAGGTTGTAACTACTTGAGAAGCTGCGGTAGATGCTAATTTTCCTGCTGCTTCATAACTCATACCGTGGGTGATACCATAAAGAAAAGCTCCTGCATACATATCACCTGCACCCACTGTATCCACAGCATGAACTTGAGGTGCGGAAATTTCAATTAATTTTTCCCCATCAAAGACTATAGAACCTTTAGGACCACGAGTAATAGCAAATTTCTGGCTGAGAATTTTCAGTTTATCTACAGCTACCTGAAAATCTTCTGTTTCTGCTAAACCTAACGCTTCACTTTCGTTAGCAAAAATAAAGTCTAAACCAGGTCCGATCATATCTAATAAACCATCTTTGAAAAATTTTACCATGTTGTAATCCGATAAGGACATGGTGGTTTTAACTCCGGCATTTTTAGCAATATCTCTAGCTTGAATAGCTGCTGCTTTACCGGTGGGAGATGTAACTAAATAACCTTCGATATATAAATATTCTGAATCTGCGATCGCCTCTGGAACTAATTCTTGACTCGAAAATTCTCCTGTTATTCCCAAAAATGTATTCATGGTACGATCAGCATCAGGAGTAACTAATACTAAACATTTACCTGTAATTCCTGATTGCAAATCAGCATTTTTTAGGTTAGTATCTACCTGACAATTGAGTAAATCTTGAATATAAAACTCTCCAAATTCATCATTAGCAACTTTACAGGAATAAAAAGTTTTTCCTCCTAGTTGACTAATAGCCACTATTGTGTTTGCTGCTGAACCTCCACAACTTTTATGACAATGAAGATTTTTGAGATTGTCTAACATAAGATTTTGACTATCTTCATCTAGTAGTGTCATTACACCTTTATCAATGTTTAACTTTTCTAGCAACTCTGGAGATACTTCATATTCTATATCTACCAAGGCATTACCCACACCATAAACATCATATTTCTTACCCATTTTTAGCTCCTCACAAATTATTCTTTGTTATCTTATATCATGTCTGGTTGAACACTTATTATATCTGTTGAGGCTGGTAATTGGTAATTGGTAATTGGTAATTGGTAATTGGTAATTGGTAATTGGTAATTGGTAATTGGGTTATTAACTTCCTCCTGACTCCTGACTCCTGCTATATGTTCATCTGTGTTGAGTTAGTTGTTGTTGCCATTGTTGATAATTTTCGATATTATTTAAGACTATTTTCTGATAGGTTTCATTAATTAAATCAATGTTTAAAACCTGACCAAAATTATTTTTTCTTGTCACATACCAAAATTCCTTACCTCTGTTTGTATAATCAGTTCCGGCTTTAATTAATCCCGGTACAAAAGTACCAGGGGCGCGTAAATCTTTCAGTGTTTTTGGTGGTAGGTCTATGGTGACAGAGATAATATGATTTAGGGGTATTTGCCAAAGTTTGTGAAAGCGAATGGCTATAAGTTGTTCTGTTAAAGTAAATTCTATTTGCAAAGAGTTGTCTACAATACTTAATTCCATGATTCTTCCTTTTGATTACCAATCACCTCTTCCCCAATCACCAATTACCAACGCCAAGAATATGATATGTAAAAATAAGAATGACTGACTATAGCACAGTTAGATAAAGGATTGACCTGAGCAATGGCAGAAGAAACCAATCAAAATCAAGCAGAAACCGAAAAACCCGCTGCTGCTAAACCTGCGGCCAAGAAAGAAAAACCCCCCGCAGTGGAAGATAAACCGTTTGAAGAGTTTATGCAGCAACATTATTTACCAGCTTTACAAAAGGCGATCGCAAATGAAGGAGTACCAGATGCACAGCTAAATTTTGCCAAGCAGAAGTATCCTATTATTGGCTTTGACTCAGCGGAAGAATGCTGGCAAATTATTGGTTCTTGGCAAAATGGACAAAAACAGTTTAACGTCTATTTCCCCGATGCAGACATTCAAGGTAAAAAGGGTTTTTCCTGTAACGAAGGTAAAAAACCCAGTACCCTAGAGTCATTCTTAATAGATGAGCGCAAAATTACCCTTGATTTATTGGTATCTCGCCTAGTTTACCGTTTAAACGGTCAAAAATGGCTAGGTAGAAATTAATTATCAATTGAGAATTGACAATTGATAATTGGTGTTGTATGAGTGCCTTTTGGTGCTACATTTCGTGGAAATGGTAGGTAACGACTCCAGTGATGGGGTCGTTGTCTATTCGTATATAGCCGGATTTTAGCATTTCTTTTAGGATTTACAGGATAAAAACAGGATTTTTATTTTTGGGTTTTAATTAATTGGAATTTAGATAGTTTCAAGATCCCAGTTTATAACTTACATAACGATTCAAACTGACATTTTCTTCTGCTGCTTCTATTGCTAATTTTCGATGAAGTTCAGGAGTAATACGAACTTGAAATTTACCACTGTAGGTTTTTTCTGCAATAGGTTCTGGAATTTCTTCACCATTAGCTTCCATATCTAATACTATATCTTTGACCAAATTCGTAATACCTTCTAAAGCCAAATTACGATTTTCATGGAGATAAGATAAGCTAGGAAATTCAGCACATAATCCTACAAATTCTTGATCTTCACTTGACCAGGTAATTTTATATGTGTAGTGGTCGTAGTTAACCATTTTCCATTCTTTTCTTGAATGTTAACTCTTGGATCTCCAAACCAAGGTGTTTTATAGACACAATGACTTGTTCCTTGCTGTCTAGGTTCTCCGAAATAATGATTACAAAGTTTTACTAAATTAAATCAGTAAATTTGACATCTTTAGGATTATTTTTTATTTCAGCTAAAAGTTTTTCAATTTGTGCCATAGAAAAATTATAGTACCACTATTGATACTATGTCAAGGAATATTCTGGAAATCCCAATTCCTTCATATTTATTGATAATTAACTAAAACTCAACCAACTAAATACTTCTTTTACCGTCAATTCTAAATTAACACCTTCAACTATTGGCAACTGATCCTCACCGTCATATAAATCAATTTTTTGCCCAGGAAACACAGCTAAAACACTTTCTTCTTCTGGGTTCATTAACCAAACTAATTCTGTACCATTGCGGGAACAATGTAATAATTTAGTTAATACCTTTTTTTGTTGTTGTTCTGGAGAAAGTATTTCTATTAAGCTGTTACACAGCTAAATTGTATAATCCTAATATTCTGAACTCTTGTTTAACAGGCAAGATGCCTGTTCCACTTATACAAATTAAATGCACAACAGCTTACCCAGTCAGGATGAATTTCAAAACGGTTGTTAATTTTCCCTGATGCGGTTTTAGGTATTCTGTCCCAGCGAAATACAGCTATATCCGGTACAATAGTATCTCCACCAAAAGTACAACGTAGTTCTGGGAAAGCATAGGCAATTTTTTGTGTTTCGGCTAATTGGTTAATAGTAGTACACAATTTAATCTGTAGAAGGCTGTGTTCACCCTGTGGCATTGGTTTTTGTATAATTTCCCCGTTGATAAATTCTGATGCTGGTTTAGTTTCTGGTAATTTCAGAAATTCATCTAGAGTAATTTGGCGTTCTTTTGTTATAGTCATAGTTATTAATGAATAATAATCTTCATTATATCATTAATAACATAAATTTGACAAAAATTACCAATTACCAATCACCAATCACCAATCACCAATTACCAATTACCAATCACCAATCACCAATCACCAATCACCAATTACCAATTACCAATCACCAATCACCAATCACCAATTACCAATTACCAATCACCAATTACCAATCACCAATCACCA
>NZ_BJCE01000095.1:0-19771 GCF_005402885.1 Sphaerospermopsis reniformis | reverse complement strand
TGTCTATGATGGTTTCAACTTCGTTGTCTTCTCGTAGTGCTTGTGCTTGTTGTTGGTAGTTGCTGCTGGGTTTGAGTCGGGATAGGAGTTCTGCGGTTTCCATTGCTAACCAGTGATGACCGGATGCAAGCGATCGCCTATATAATGGTTCTAATAAATCTGGTAATCTTCTTTTTGCACTGTCCATATCCATCCAGTACAGACATAGTGAAAGAAACAATGTTTCTAAACTATTTTCTTTTTCTACAGGAGGAATAGAAGCATTAACTATTAATTCTTTTTGAGTAATATCTCCTTGCTGAACTTGCAGAATTATTTTCAGTCTCATGTAAACTGAATTAAGAAAATGATCTGATTGCCGAATCATTATATTGGTGTAATCTTCTGCTTCTTTGATGCGTTCCGGTGAACCATCTTTTAATAAAGCCAGGATGAAGAATAAACCAGCTATGGAATTAAAATATATTTGGCGTTTACCTGTTGATTTTTTCAAAGATTTTAGGGCATCTGTATAATATTTAATGGCTTTCTCGTTCTCACCTTTCAAAAAACTTGACCAACCCCAACCAATATCAGCTTGATTTTCAGATTCTTCTGATATATCTTGCAGACTGTCTTGTGCGTCTTCCGTATCACCACGTAATAAATATTGTTCTGCCAACATCAAATGCAAATAATCTGAGATATATTTTTCAGGTTCATCACATTTATCTGCCAATAGCATTAACGCCTCTTCAGAATCAGATAATTTTAAGAGTGAAATTTGGAAAATACTAGATATACAAAGGATAAATAATTCTTGTGGTAGAGTGCTAAACCAATGTTCGTCAAATGGATTATTGCATATCTGCTCAAAGATATTTTCTATAACTATTTTTTCTTTGCTATTACAGTGCTTATAATAATTTTCAATTTGCTTATTAATAAAACTTAGGTCTTTGCGGTAAAGACCAATACGGATTTCTCTTATACATTGGCTTAGATTACGAAAAATCCGAACACTTCCGTAACTACTAACAGGTAATTTTTCATCTACAGCTTTTACTAATATGTCAAATTTTCCAGTTTCTACAGCATGACGAGTAGCAATTTCTGTGAGTAATGGATGACATTCGGGACTGGATTTACTTTCTTTGACTAACAGACCTGCTTTTATTAATTTATCAATTTCAAGACTAAGAGTTTTAGTATTCCAAGGTTTATTATTTTCATCTAATGCAGCAGTTTCACTGAGACAACTGATAAATGAATTTTTATCTATTGGGGTATAAATTACTGAAAATAACTGGACAATTTTTTGGATAGCAGGAGATAAATCGAAGTATTTTTTAGTGAGTTGGCTTAGTAGTTGAGTGTTATTAATGTAAAAATTAGACATAGTATTAATGATTGACACCATTTTTAGGTATCAGGTGTAGATGTACCAGGGAACTATTAACTTTTAGATTATCTCATATCTTGCAATTACCGAGTAAACCCAGAGATGGCAAATACAAATTACAAAAAAATCACGGTGTATCAATGCTAAGTATCCAGAGGAGAATAGTCATAAATATAACATATAAAGCAGAAATATCACATAAAAGTAGTTGTGGTTTTGACATTCAAATTTTCAGGTGCAAGATGTCAAGATGTGAGTAGAGACATTTTAGAAAACATCTCTACAAATTGAAATCAAACAAAATCTAAAATCCAAAATCCAAAATCTAAAATTCAAGTCGGTACTAATTCACCAGGACGTAATTGAGACCATTTACCCATTTCTTTCTTAAAGCTGAGACAACCAACAACATCCCATTCCATTTCAATAATGTCATCTTTTGTGCGAATATTAACATTAATCGAGGGTTCATTGGGGTCAAAATCGGGATTTTCTGTTAAGTGGGGTTGTTGGTGTTGTGTTTCTACTGCGTTGTAGGTTACACAACGGTCTACATAGTGGCAGTTCACGCAAATACACATAATAGAACCAACTCCTAGAACCTTTATAGTTAATGTAGCTTAGGACAAAATATTCAGCATTAGTTAGTGGGTTGATTTTTATTACAATAGTGAGAATTGAGGAGTCAGGAGTCAGGAGTCAGGAGTCAGGAGTCAGGAGTCAGGAGTCAGAATTTTTGGTAAATCAGTAGATGAATAATTCAATTGTTGATATTCTAGATGCCCAAAATTGGCCTTTTAGCTTGGAATGGTTGCCACAACCAGCTTACATGGTGGGTGGTGCGGTGCGGGATGCGATTTTGGGTAGAAGTCGAGAATATTTAGATTTAGATTTTATGATCCCAGATGATGCGGTGAAAGTTGCAAGGGCGATCGCCAAACATTATCATGCTGGTTTTGTGTTACTGGATGCTGAAAGAAATATTGCCCGTGTGGTTTTTCCTCATGCTACTGCTGATTTTGCCCAACAGGAAGGGGATAGTTTATTAACTGATTTACACAGAAGGGATTTTACCATCAATGCGATCGCCTATAATCCCCACACCCAGGAAATTATTGATCCCCTCCAAGGTTGTGCAGACATAGAAGCTGGTTTATTACGGATGATATCACCCGAAAATCTGCAAGATGACCCTTTGCGCTTAATGCGTGCCTATCGTCAAGCTGCACAACTGGGATTTACAATAGAACCAACTACCCAAACCACCCTTCGCACCTTAGCCGCAGATATTAATAAAGTTGCATCCGAAAGAGTACGGGTAGAAATTAGTTATCTTTTAGACAGTTATCAAGGTACGCCTTGGTTAAAAAGTGCTTGGGAAGATAATTTATTAGCTAGTTTTTTTACAAATGCTAACCGTGAAAGCTTGGAGAAATTAGCCGCAGTTGATCAGGCATACAACTTGATCAGAGAAACATATCCACAGTTAGGGGAAGAACTACAAAAACCTGTCCGTGATACTGTCAAAACCACTTGGTTAGCTATTGCTAAACTCGCGTGTTTACTTCACCCTAACCCAGAAATAGCAGAAATCGAATTACAGGAATTAACCTATAGCCGTGCAGAAATTCGGGGTGTAACTACGTCCCTGCGACTGTTCCCGCAATTCAAAAAAGCTAGTTATATGTCCTTACGAGAACAGTATTTTTTGTTTCAGGACGTGGGAGTTGTTTTTAGTGCTACAACTGTCTTAGCCTTAGCAGATGATCTTGTAGTAGGGGCGATGTCTGGCGATAATTCGCTATGCGTTTATGTACCCTTAATCGACCGTTACTTGAACCCTGATGATTTGGTAGCTCACCCCTCACCGTTAGTGAGTGGTAAAGAGGTAATCTTAGCACTAAATATTCCTGCGTCGCCACTTGTGGGTAAAATCTTGAGTGAAATTGCGATCGCTCAAGCTGAGGGTAAAATTAATACAGCCCAGGAAGCGTTAAAATTTGCTAAACAGGTGACTGGTGACTGGTGACTGGTGACTGGTGACTGGTGACTGGTGACTGGTGACTGGTGACTGGTGACTGGTGACTGGGGACTGGTGACTGGTGACTGGTGACTGGGTAAAAATATTTCCCTCCTGCCTCCTGCCTTCTGCCTCCTGCCTCCTATTTAGCATACTTAGGAGAGCGTGCTAATTCTTCTGCAACTCGTTTAAATCTCTTGAGTTGTGCTTCCATATCGGCTTTTGTCCAAGATGCAGCAAAAGTATTAAAACCCCAACTAACAACAGGGTTAGGAATTTTAAACTCAAAGCGGTTAATTAAAAGTGTACCTTTAGGAAATGGTTGACATTCCCAGCGATCGCACCCTTGAAAAAACCCTTTAAACCCCCAAACTATCAAACCCGGTTGTCTTTCAATCACCACAGTATTTAAAGTAGGTTTAATCACCGGAATTTGAATCATAAACCGACTACGACTACCTAGTTCTGTACTCCACACTTCTCCCACAGGTTCGCAACGGAGAACAGGGTTAAGCCAACGGTGCATTAAAGTTAAATCAGTTAAACATTGTTCTACCAACGTAGCAGGAGCATTAATTTTAATTGATTGTTCTAAAACCTGGGACATTTTTTATTAATAAGGCTATTGCTATGTTTATCATAAGCTACTATAGCAATTCTATCTTATTTGTGAAATATCTCAGGCTCAAATACTCGGCTTTGTTAAAATTAATTTACAGTTTCTTAACTCACAGCTTCTAATTGCAAACTTGCAGTTTCTTTATTCTCCAATTCTTGCTGCTGTAATAATGCTAATTCTGCTGCTAGTTCAGCTTTTACTTCATAACGGAACTTAAAGAAATGTTCACCCACACCTAAAACAATTAAATAATCATATAATAAATTTGGTTTACGCCATGCCATGACTATTAATTGCCACCAAAAATGAAATCTTGTAGAACGTAATATTCCCTGTCTCCAACAAATAGCCTTTAAAAAATCCCACTCTGCTTTTGTTAAAGTACGTTGATATTTAGCCCGCCAACCTTCCATCATCATAAAATGGCGGAAAGTCCGTTTTAGATATGGTAATGGTTCATAAAGATTCCAAAAAGTATCAATAAACTCGGTAACAATTTCCGACATCGGACGGGTAGGAACAAAATTCATCAAAGCTTTCTGAGAAGTAAAATATTTACCTAAACCATCCATTAAACGTCCTTCTTTTTGCAGACGAGTCCACATTGCTGTATTTGGTAATGCTTGCAATAAACTGAGATGGGCTTGGGGAATACTCGTTTCTTCCACAAACTCTTGAATCCGTTTACCAGCACCCGTTTTTTCACCATCAAATCCTAAAATAAAACCAGACATAATTTGTAAGCCAGCCTTGGTAATTTTGTGACAGGATTCAACTAATGAAGTCCGAGTATTTTGCTCTTTATTTACTCCCGCTAAACTTTCTACATCAGGGGTTTCTATCCCCATAAATACCTGGACAAAACCAGCTTTAACCATCAATTCTAATAACTCATCATCTTCGGCTAAATTCAAAGAAGCTTCTGTTAATAAAGCAAAGGGATAATTACGTTCTTCCATCCAGGGAATTAATGCCCTTAAAAATACTTTGGCATTACGTTTATTACCGATAAAATTATCATCAACAATAAACACATAACGCCACCAACCCATCTGATATAATACTTCTAATTCAGCCAAAATTTGTTCTGGTGTTTTCGTGCGGGGTTTACGTCCAAAAAGGGTGATAATATCACAAAATTCACATTGAAAGGGACAACCGCGAGAAAACTGTACCGTCATTGCTATATAAGCATCTAAATCTAATAAATCAAATCTTGGTATAGGAGTTTGGGTAACATCTGGTTTTTCTGTAGCGCGGAAAATACCCTTTTCTTCTCCCTTTTCTAAAGCTGCTAAAAACATGGGAATAGTAATTTCCCCCTCATCTAAAATTAAATAATCTGCTCCCGCTTCTAGGGCAAATTCTGGTACAGATGTGGCAAATGGTCCACCGACTGCAACTTTTTTACCTAATGTTTTAGCTTTTTTAATTAATTCACCAAAATCTTGTTTTTGAATAATCATTGCTGAGATAATGACAATATCGCACCATTGCCAATCTGCATCAGTTTCTAAACGAACATTGCGATCTACTAATCTCATTTCCCAGTCATTTGGTAGCATTGCTGCTACAGTGATTAAACCCAAGGGGGGATTTGTAGCACGTAAATTAGCCAAATCAAGAGTTTCCTGATAAGACCAAAAAGAATTAGGCATGATCGGCCATATTAATAAAGCTTTCATCAAGCATATCCCCCAGATTTGCTTTATGTCTAAATACCCATTTAGTCTTGAACTATAAAAGCTGGATCAGTTAGCTTTTATCCCTCTGGAGGTACAGATTTATGAAGTTTAATTCTTAATAAAAGAAATGGATGCGTTATGGAGGAAATACAGTTCAGTAAAAAATGATCTGCTTCTAGATCATGAAGACAAATATGTGGTAAATTTACCTAAAAATAGCTATAATATCTTGTTGTAACCTGAATGCGTGTGATTAGCAAAAGAATACTTAGAGAATTTTGGGAAAAACATTCCCAATCAGAATTAGGACTGTTACTATGGTATCAGCGTATATCGGATTCTCAATTGTTAACTTTTAATGATATTAGAGAAATTTTCCCATCAGCGGACTTAGTTGGTAACTTTACTGTTTTTAATATCAAAGGTAATCATTATCGACTTATAACCTATATAGATTACAAGTCTCAAATATTATTTATACGCGCTGTACTCACTCACGCTGAATATGATAAGGAGAATTGGAAAAATGACGATTGGTTTAAAAACTCCTAGTAACTACTATATAAAGTTAATTACTACATTTCCCCCACGTCCCATTACCAATGAAGAAGAATTAATTGCTACCCAAAATCAGATAAATTCTATTTTGGATCAAGGAAATATTACACAAGATGATAAAGACTATCTCAAGGTTCTAGGTACTCTTGTTTATGATTATGAACAGCAACATGAAAAAATGCCTACTCTCAAAGGTGTTGCATTACTTCAAGCATTGTTAGAAGAATCAGAACTACAACCAAAGGATTTAGTTTCTATTTTAGAAAGTGAGTCAATAGTTTTAGATGTTCTCAATGGTAAACGGCAATTAACAGAAAAGGAAATTCAAGATTTAGCGGTGGTTTTTAAAATAAATCCTAGTTATTTAGTTGAATAATACTGATACTTAGATCCCCGACTTCTCAGATCAATTTACAATTTATTGACACAATAAACAAAAGAAGTCGGGGATCTGATCACTCCCTAATGACTAATCACTACTAAAATAAATCATGTAACCGCCACCTAACAAAGCGGGGAAGAGGAGATAACTAAGAAATAATTATGGGTAAGCAGCGCGTTTTGTCGGGAGTTCAACCAACTGGTAACTTACACTTGGGTAATTACTTGGGTGCTATTCGTAACTGGGTAGAAATTCAAGACCAGTATGAAAATTTCTTTTGTGTGGTAGATTTACACGCCATCACAGTACCACATAACCCCGCCACCTTAGCGGCTGATACCTACACCATCGCTGCTTTATATTTAGCTTGTGGCATTGATTTACAACATTCTAACATTTTTGTCCAATCTCACGTTTCTGCCCACAGTGAGCTTTGTTGGTTGTTAAACTGCATCACTCCCTTAAATTGGTTGCAAGATATGATTCAATTTAAGGAAAAAGCCTTGAAACAAGGGGAAAATGTCGGTGCGGGTTTGTTGACTTATCCGGTTTTAATGGCTGCGGATATCTTACTTTATCAAGCGGATAAAGTTCCAGTGGGTGAGGATCAAAAGCAACATTTAGAACTAGCGCGGGATATTGTTAACAGGTTTAATCATCAATTTGCTAAAGATAAACCTGTATTAAAATTACCCGATCCTTTAATTAGAAAAGAAGGCGCAAGGGTAATGAGTTTAACCGATGGGACAAAGAAAATGTCAAAATCTGATCCATCGGAGTTAAGTAGAATCAATGTTTTAGATCCACCAGATCAAATTACAAATAAAATCAAACGTTGTAAAACTGATCCAGTACGCGGTTTAACCTTTGATGATCCAGAAAGACCGGAATGTAATAACCTGTTGACTTTGTATATGCTGCTGTCTGGGAAGACTAAGGAAGCGGTAGCGTCAGAATGTGCGGATATGGGTTGGGGACAATTTAAACCTTTATTGACAGAAACAGCGATAAATGCTTTAAAACCAATTCAAGATAAATATAAGGAGGTAATGGCAGAAAAAGGTTATTTAGAATCAGTGTTAAGAGATGGTAGAGAAAAAGCGGAAGCTATAGCCAATAAAACTTTAGCAGATGTGAAAGCTGCGTTAGGTTATACAGCGCGGTTGTAATTTTGAGAAGATATAAGATCCCCGATTTCTCCAAGAAGTCGGGGATCTGTTTAAGCTAGAAAGGTAATTTGTTTTACTCTTGAAGAAAACCTGAAAACTCAAAATTAAATTTGCATTATGCAGGATAGTCATAAAACCAGTACATTAAACAACTTCCGTAAAGCAGTACAAGCAGGAGAATTTTTAGTGACTGCGGAAGTTGCACCACCCAAAGGGGGAAACATCACCCATACCATTGAAATGGCGGCGACTCTTAAGGGGAGAGTTCATGCTGTCAATATTACCGATGGTAGCCGCGCTGTGTTAGGAATGTCACCTTTAGCAGCTTCAGCAATTTTATTGCAACATGGAATTGAGCCAATTTGTCAATTTGCTTGCCGCGATCGCAATAGAATCGGATTACAAGCAGATTTAATGGGCGCTCATGCTTTGGGTATTCGTAACATTTTAGCCTTAACCGGCGACCCTGTAAAAGCAGGTGATCATCCCGATGCCAAAGCTGTTTTTGATTTAGAATCTATCAGATTATTGCAGTTAATTAGAAACATGAATCAGGGGGTTGATTTTAATCATAAAACCCTAAATGATGGCGCATTAGATTTGTTTGCAGGTGCAGCAGTTGATCCACAGTCTAAAAGTTGGTCAGGTTTACAAAGTCGGTTTGAAAAGAAAATAGAAGCGGGAGCGCAATTTTTTCAAAGTCAATTAATTACTGATTTTGAAAAATTAGAAAAATTCATGGATCAAATTGCATCTCGTTACAATAAACCTATTTTGGCGGGAATATTTCTTTTGAAGTCGGCGAAAAATGCCCAGTTTATTAATAGGATGGTCCCTGGTGTGAATATTCCTGATCATATTATTGAGAGATTGGAAAAAGCCAAACATCCGTTACAGGAAGGGATGAAAATTGCAGCCGAACAAGTGCAGATGGCACGGGGTTTGTGTCAGGGAGTGCATATTATGGCGGTGAAAAAAGAAGAGGCGATCGCGCCAATTTTGGATTTAGCGGGGGTGGAGAAAGTTAGTTAGAATAAATAGCGATTGCATTTATTAAATTAGGTGCGATCGCTGATCAAATTTCATAAGCCTCCAATTTCAATCACTGCTCCCAGAGTAATTGTATTCAACACCTTACGAGTCTCTGGTATCAGAGGAAGTAAATCAGCGAGCTTGTTACTCAGTGCTATGAGAACGAGGACTGCCACACCAGCTTGCTGTAAATTTTGTTGATAACGCAAATTTTGATCAGTAGTAAGCAAAATTGTGAATCCTTCCTGACTCATCAACCGCAACAATTCACCGTTCTTTTTTCCTGACCATCCCATCTCAACAACTGTCTGTATTTTGTAATCAGAAAATTCACGCTTTAGAGGTCTTGGTACACATTCATCAAGCAGGATTCGCATAAGCTGTCAGCATTTCCTTTGCTAATTCAAGGGCTGCGATCGCCTGTTCCCGACTAACACTAGGGAAATGATCTAGAAATACCTCTAATGAATCACCAGCTTCAAGATAATCAAGTAGGGTTCTCATTGGCACACGAGTTCCCACAAAAACAGGGATTCCTCCTAAAATGTCGGGATCACTATGAACCACAGACAGTAATGATCGCTGGAAAGAATTTATCATATTTAAAATCAGAAATATCAGGGTGTAATTGAATTTTAACGCAATCGCATTTATCAGGTTAAGTGCGATCGTTGCCCCCGAAGAAGGCGATCGCGCCGATTTTGGATTTAGCAGGGGTGGGGAAGCTTAGTTAATTGAAAAAGTGATCATATTTAAAGTGATCATATTTATTGAGTTAGATGCGATCACTATCCAAGTTACCTTAGAAGTTAACCTTTTACCTGAAGCTCTAAACGCTTCATTTTGCCCAAAAATGCTCAACCAAAATCAAAGCCCCCTCATTGATGCTCTCAAAACTTCCATCTCTCGTCCCCATGCACCATTTTACACCCCTGGACACAAACGCGGTGCAGGAATTTCCCCAATTTTAACCGATTTAATCGGTAAAGATGTCTTTCGCGCTGATTTAACGGAACTGGCAGAATTAGATAATTTATTCACTCCTGAAAGCGCAATTTTAGCCGCACAAGAATTAGCCGCAGAGGCTTTTGGTGCGGAAAAAACTTGGTTTTTAGTTAATGGTTCTACCAGCGGAATTGAATCCGCAATTATCGCTACTTGCAGGATGAATGATAAGATAATTATGCCCAGAAATGTTCATTCTTCTGTAATTGCTGGTTTAATTCTTTCTGGTGCAATTCCTATTTTTATCAATCCTGTATATGATGAAAATTTAGATATTGCCCATAGTATTACACCGGAAGATTTAAAAGCAACTTTAGCTAAACATCCTGATGCTAAAGCTGTGTTAATGGTTTACCCAACTTATTACGGTGTGTGTGGAGATTTAAAAAGTATTGCCGAAATTACTCATCAATATAATATT
Organism: Sphaerospermopsis reniformis; assembly: GCF_005402885.1. Classification (NCBI taxonomy): domain Bacteria; kingdom Bacillati; phylum Cyanobacteriota; class Cyanophyceae; order Nostocales; family Aphanizomenonaceae; genus Sphaerospermopsis; species Sphaerospermopsis reniformis. The sequence continues at coordinate 9,499 of NZ_BJCE01000095.1, read as the reverse complement.
CCTTTAATTGTTGATGAAGCACATGGCGCACATTTTCATTTTCATCCCCATTTACCTATCTCAGCTTTAACCGCAGGTGCAGATTTAACAATACAATCTATTCATAAAACATTAGGTGCAATGACTCAAGCATCAATGTTACATTGTCAAGGAAATAGAATTAATATTAATAGATTAAATAAAGCATTACAATTAGTTCAATCTACAAGTCCGAGTTTTATTCTTTTAGCTTCTCTTGATGCTGCACGTCACCAAATGGCAGTTAATGGGGAAATTTTGATGTCTCAAACTTTGCAGTTAGCGGAAATTGCAAGAATTGAAATTAGTCAAATTCCCAGTTTATCAGTTTTAGAGATCCCTCAAATTAATAAAAATGGCTTTTTTGATTTGGATAAAACCCGTTTGACTGTGAATATTGCCAACTTAGGTTTAACGGGTTTTGATGCTGAAGATATGCTCAATGAAATGGGTGTAACATCTGAATTTTCATCCTTACGAAATCTCACTTTTATTATTAGCTTAGGTAACAATAAATCAGATATTGACGAATTAATACAAGGGTTTAAAAAAGTAACTGAGATACCACAATTGACAAGTCAGTACAAAATATGTAAATATAGAAACGATGCTATAATAGATCATATTATGTGCATTTCGCCCCGTGAAGCTTTTTTTGCTGATAGTGAAACCCTACCTTTAGAAAAAACAGTAAATAGAATTTGTGCAGAAAATATATGTCCCTATCCCCCAGGAATACCTGTATTAATGCCTGGGGAACTAATCACAAAACCAGCTATAGAATATCTCCAAAAAATTCAGTCTTTAGGGGGATTTATTAGCGGTTGTGTTGATTCAACTTTGCAAACTTTAAAAGTAGTGAAAGTAGAGATGTTTTAACGAAGGCAGGAGGCAGAAGGCAGGAGGCAAAAGTTAATATTCTCCCCTGCTTCCCCTGCTTCCCCTGCTTTCTTCACTGTCACCTGTCACCTGTCACCTATTAAACTCCTTTTTTCACTAAGTCTTTATAGATTGGAATTTTGGATTTAAATAAACTACTGACAGCAGTTTCTAAATCTTCTTGTTTGAGTAAAGAATCTCCCATCAAAACTGCATTCACACCTGCATCTGACATTAGGGATAAATCAGCAGGTGTTTCAATTCCCGATTCACTGACAACCAAAATACCCAAGTTTTGTAAATGTGTTCTCCTAGCTGCCATTAATTGCTGAGTAGTGCCAAGATTAACACTAAAATCTTCTAAACTGCGGTTGTTAATGCTGATAATGCGGACATCTTCTAACTTGATCACCCGATCTAATTCACTCAAATTGTGAACTTCAACTACAGCATTCATTCCCAAATAGTGAATCACCCGCAAAAAGTTATTAATCTGCTGATCAGTAAGAATAGCAGCAATTAATAAAATTGCATCCGCACCTGCTGCACGTGCTAAATAAATTTGACAAGGATCAAGAATAAAATCTTTGCATAACAAAGGTAATGTTATGCGATGTCGAATAATCCGCAGATGATCAAAACCACCATGAAAAAACTTTTGATCAGTCACAACAGATATACAAGTTGCTCCACCGCGTTCATAGGATTTAGCTATAGACAAAGGATCAAAATCTTGTGTAGTGACATCTTGATTAGGGAATGTTTTTTTAACCTCTGCGATCAAACTAGGTTTATAAATACTTTGTTGTAAAGCAGTAAAAAAATCTCTGACAGTGGGAGCCGCAGTTAATTGACGTTGCAAAGACGCGAGAGACATTTCTTGTTGCATTTGTGCAACTTCTAGCTTTTTCTGCCATACAATCTCTCTGAGTATGGGTTGCAGAGAACTATTAGACATGGAAATTGGGTAAATCATGATGAGAATGAATTAATAATTATTAGTTAACAGTTAAGAAATTCCCACCTTCGTTTTTCTTACAGTAAGTTATGAACAATATGGCTGGGATAACAAAACATTTTTTAATCTAATTTTCTTGGATATGAGATTCAAAATGCTTATCAATTTAATGTGCCAATTAATGTGTAAATTTGTGGGTTTACCAAACATATATAATGCCTGAAAATACTTCTAGTAAACCCACACCCAGCTTCATCTTCTGGCTTGATTATAAATGAATCCAACTGGATTTGAGGTTAAACATTTCTACCTCTTTTTTAGTAGCAGTTTGCTCTTGTCTAGAACCACCAAGTAGGCAATTATTTTTGAGCAATCTGATATAAGTACGGTAGGGTATATAGTCAATAGGGTTGTGTCCAGAAAAACGCAACAGCAAAACACAAGCCCAGGAATACTTGCCAGCTATAATTGCCTTAACTATTTGTTCTACTTGTTCAGTATTAATTTTCCTATTAATTTGTCTATTATAATCAGCAACGTTTTGACTCATGGTATGCACTCCTATTTGTGAATGAAATTCAATCAATAGCTTGGCAGCTTTTCCTCATATTTCAAAAATCTCAGCACAGTGGAAGTAGTAGTAGTAGATCATGCTGAGACAAACACCTGCTGATGAAAAATTTATAAACATATATCAAGGGTTTTCTCTGTTTTGATTGGGGTTGGGGGTAGACTGAACCAGCTAGAGCAGCTGTTTGGTTAAGAGATATATAGCTAAAACCACCAATACAGATTCAACCTCTTGCAGAAGTTACCTCTTTCATTAAGCCTACTCAAAGTTTCACACCGGATAAATGAACTATTTTTTGATCGATTTGTCTATTTTTTCGCTCTTGCATTTTTTTTGATGATCCTTCACTCTGATAGCTTGTATTTCTAAGGATGATTTTTGACGATGGAATCAGTATTTTATATTTTGTGTACCTCAACACATTCTTGCTTTACAATTTATATATCTTTGGTAAGAGGTTTCGTTGCTTACAGGTTTTTTTACAGAAATCTCTTCCATAGGGAGGATGACTGGGCGTATTTAGATATAGTTAGATCCTTTCTATGGTAAATTTATTACATTCTTAGATAATGTTCCCAATTGAGCAAATTTCTGAAACTTAACGCAGACAGAAGAGGCTGTTTCTGTCATGGGGATTTATAAGCGGCTGCAAAAACTTTGCACGAAGTCCGGTTTTCCAGCCGATTTTTCGATAATCTAGGTAAACTACATATCTATTACATTTGATATAAAAGTTTTTTATAGTTCCAAGAATGTAGCCTTACCAGTAGACTCTCAAATTTTTACAAATTTTTAACAAATTTTGTGGGGGAGTTCACTAAAAATCTTACCTGGGATTCTTTTAGAGTTCACAATTGAAAGTATGGTATTTTATTTTTACCAAAAAAATACTTAATTTAGGAATAACAAACACTTATATATGCAACAAAATTGAAATAATGATTTCTTTATTGTTAAGATTAAACCTAAATTCAATCGGACTGACAAATTCATAGCATCATCAAAGTAAATTAACCAAAATCCTGTTTTCTTTTGCCTCTTGCCTGTCATAACGACAATTTTTAACGCTCACCTACTTATGAACTAAGACTTAGGAGTAAATCTTGATATGTATTCTGGAGATTCCGGGTTAGCAAAAGTCAACTCAATATGGAGTTTACAGCCAAGCTTGAAGTTTAAAATTGCAGATTTTCTCATTAATCAAACTATAGATGCTGCTTTTTGTTTAGGAGAAAACGCGCAGTTTATTTATGTCAACAATGCCACTTGCACGCTCACAGGATACTCCCGCGAAGAATTACTATCCATGAATCTGAGTGATTTGGATATAGATTTTTTATTACATAACTGGTCAGAACAATGGCAAAATATGAAAAATTTAGATCACCTCTCCTTTAAATGTCGCTATCGCTCAAAGGAAGGACGAATATTTTTAGCTGAACTAAATCTTACTTATATAAAATATCCAAGTAACGAGTTTTGCTGCGGGTTTATTCGGGAAAATAATAACTTAGTAGAATTAAGTGTCCAAAAATGGATTAATGAAGGTAGAGAAAGTAAAAAGAAATTACAACAGGAAAGTAATAAACAGGAAGGTGATAAAATTCAACATCAGCATATTGATAACTTACTGCAACTCAGAGAGTCTAGATTTCGTACCTTACTAGAAGCAACAAAGGCTGGTATTTTCCTAATTCAAGGTAGACAAATTTACTATGTCAATTCTGCTGCGGAATTACTCACCGGTTATACAAAAAAGGAACTATTAGCAGACTTTGATTTTAACCAAATTATCAAAAGTCGAACATCTAAACCTCCAGAAACAACTAACTGGGAATTTGAATATCAGGAGATAAATATTATTACCAAAGATGGTAAAGAACGATGGTTAGATGTTGCCATGACTCGCTTTGATGGAGGGGTAGATTTTGATGGTCAAGAAGTTGAAGTCCTTACAGCTACTGATATCACAGATTATAAATCTGCACAATTGGAATTGCATCAGGCTTTAGAACAAGCACAAGAAATCAGTAAAATTCGAGCTAATCTTGTGGGTATACTCTGCCATGAATTTCGGACACCACTAAATGTTATTTCATTTTCCAATAGCTTACTCAGACGACATATAGATAAATGGGAAACAGACAAGAAATTAATATTTATTGAACACATTCAAACAGCATCTGAACAAATCAATCAGGTATTAGATGATATTTTATTATTATCTAAAGCAGAATCAGCGCAAATTATAGTTGAGCAGCAAAAGGTTAATATTGTGAATTTTTGTCAAGATTTAATTACACAAATGGTAATCATTAATAGTAATAAATATATTGATTTTCAGAGTCAAGGCAACTGTTTAGACGTATGGATTGACCAAAAAATACTGAAACCAATTTTGAATAACTTGCTAGACAATGCAATTAAATATTCTCACCCTAATAGTGTGGTGGACTTAATTGTTTCGTGTCACCAGGAAAAAATACAGTTTCAGGTTAAAGATAAAGGTATTGGTATTCCCGAAATAGACCAAGAAAGACTTTTTGAACCGTTTTATCGAGGTAGCAATGTTGATAATACTTCGGGAACAGGACTAGGCTTATCAATTGTCAAAAATCTAGTTGATTTATATGGAGGTCAAATCACAATGGTTAGTAAAGTGGGTGTCGGTACTACATTTACCTTAGTTCTACCATCAGTTCCCATATTTCCCAGTTCATAGAAAAAAGGGAAAGAGTCTTTTGCAGGATGAATTATCAATTATCAATTATCAATTATCAATTATCAATTATCAATTATCAATTATCAATTATCAATTATCAATTGCTATTAATCATTCCCTGTTAGAACTTTTATTGGTTTCAAAATGATACGCGAATCGTCGAAAACAATTCTTGTAATTGAAGATGATGCTATTACCCGCCATCTCTTCTTAGACAGTCTTGAGGCTGAAGGTTTTGTTACGATAGGAGCAGAAAATGGTCAAGTTGGTATTCGGCAAGCAGAAGAAAATTTACCTGATTTGGTAATTTGTGATCTGCTCATGCCAGTTATGGATGGTTACAGTGTTTTAACTAAGCTACGTCAAAATCCTCTCACAGCAATTATTCCTTTTATTTTTCTCACAGCAAGTAATTCTAAGGCTTCTATGAGAACAGGAATGGAGTTGGGAGCAGATGATTATTTAAGTAAACCTGCTACTGTCGATGAGTTGCTAAAAGCAATTTCTATTCGATTAGAAAAACAATCTTTGCTCAGATCCTGGTATAGTCCGAACTCTCATCAAGTTTCGCAAAAAGTTTCAGAACCTCCAGCTACATTAGGAAATTCAGAGTTAATCTTCCCTAATATCTCCCACCTGCAAAAAGTTTTTGACTATATTGAGGCTCATTATCACCAAGGTATTACTTTATCTGATGTCGCCGAAGCTGTTGGTTATTCTCCAGCTTATTTAACTAACCAAGTATCCAAACAAACGGGAAAAAGTGTTAATACTTGGATAGTTCAACGTCGTATGGCCGAAGCGTGTTCCTTACTAAAAAGTACGAATTTGACAATTGAAGAAATTGCTACCAAAATAGGCTATCAAAATTCTTGTCATTTTTCTCGCCAGTTTAGTCACCATCACAAATTGTCGCCGACTCTTTGGAGAAAACAAAATCAATTACTTCAGGTTTCCGCATCTGCCAAATTGCAATTTATCAAATCTCGTTCTCAATTAACAAACCCTGTTTCTTGTTAATATCAGAATAATGGACAATTGACAATTGACAATTGACAATGGACAATGGACAATGGACAATGGACAATGGACAATGGACAATGGACAATGGACAATTACCAAACCTGGAAGTGAGTAGGATTAGAAGATAGAAATTTTTTTCTTTCTTCTCCTGGGAAAAGATCAGTTTTCAAACCTGAATAAAACAATTGTCAATTATCAATTATCAATTATCAATTTTTAGAGGTTGTAAACTGTTGGATTAATAATTGTATTGCCAACGCTAACAAACCCAAGGCTACTATACCAAAGATTCCCGTTCCCAAAGCCACCACACCCACCACTAAGGTACGAACAGCGGAGGCGATATTGAGGACTATTTGGTTATCAGAATGAATAGGTTTATTAGCAAAAGTGGTAGCGATCGCAATCATTAAAGAATACATCGCAAATGCAAATCCTCCTGACATTACCGCCCCAGTTATACACCTTAATGGCGTTGGTGGAACTTGTTCGGGAGTCTCTTTTTCTTTTTCGTTAACTTTGGGTTTGTTCATAATTTGCTCATTGGTAATTGGTAATTGGTAATTGGTAATTGGGTTATTAGCTTCCCCTACTTCCTGACTCCTGACTCCTATCAATTTAATATCTGAATCCCATTGCCAATTGTCTGAGTTACAAACAATTCTAAATCCTCATCAGGAATTGCTTCTCTAATTTTCTGCTTAACTATTTCTGCTTGTGCTTTTGATTCCACAATAGCAAATACAGAAGGTCCAGAACCTGACATCATTGTGCCTAAAACCCCTTCTTGACTAGCAAATAATTCCCGCAATTGTAATACTTGAGAATAAGAAGGTAATACCACTTTTTCTAAATCATTGTGCATTTTGTTGGCGATTTTTACTGCATCTTTATTGACGATAGCTTTGACAATTTCTGCCGAATGCACTGCACTAGCACGAGCCGCTAAATCTTCAGTATTTGTCATATAGGTACTACCAAATACTTGCCGATAGGTTTTATAAGCCCAAGCTGTAGAAACTTCCAAACTGCGATATTTAGCTAATACTATATATATGTGATCTAAACTTGGTAAAGGAGAAAGTTTTTCACCTCTACCTGTAGCTATTACTGTTCCTCCCGCAATACAAAATGGCACATCTGAACCGAGTTGTGCGCCTAATTCTTCTAATTCTGATTGAGTTAATCCCAAATTCCACATCAAATCTATACCCACTAACACCGCTGCTGCATTTGTCGAACCTCCAGCTAAACCCGCAGCAACAGGAATGTTTTTTCTCACAGTAATATCAATCCCACCAAAATTACTAAAAGCATCAGGAAATTGCTTGGCCATTAGTGCAGCGGCTCTGTATGCTAAATTACTGTTATCTGTAGGTACTTGGGGATGATGACAATAAACGCGAATCGCTTCTGTGCTGGCAGCGTGTAAATCTATTTGATCTGCAAGGTCTATGCTTTGCAGTATCATTGCTAACTCATGATATCCATCAGGGCGGTTGCCGATGATTTCTAAATACAAGTTTATTTTCGCAGGTGCAATTAAGCTATAAGAACGCATATAAGTTATCAGGAGTCAGGAGTCAGGAGTCAGGAGTCAGGAGTCAGGAGAAAGGAGTCAGGAGTCAGGAGTCAGGAGTCAGGAGTCAGGAGTCAGGAGTCAGGAGTCAGGAGAAAGATAAATATTTCCTGTTTCCCCAGTCCCCAGTCCCCATTCCCCAGTCCCCAGTCCCCATTCCCCAGTCACACTATTTACCAGTGATACCCATTGTGTAACACTGAGGTCTTCGGCGCGAGATTGGGGATTAATATTTAATTGTTCCAGTAATTGCGTCAAGCGATCGCGCTCAATTACCGATTGCAAGTTATTTCTTAACATTTTCCGCTTCGCCCCAAACCCTAATTTAACCAGATTTTCTAGCTTTTTGGGGTCATTAGCGGTAATTTCTCTCTGTCGGGGGACTAAGCGCACCACAGCAGAATCAACTTTTGGTGGTGGGTAAAATGCACCAGCGGGAACTGTACAAATTAACTCACAATCTGCCAAATACTGCACCCGCACCGACAACGCTCCAAAAGTTCTTGATCCTGGTTTAGCATATAATCTTTCTGCTACTTCTTTCTGAATTAGTAACACAATAGAATCATAGGGTTGAGGATTGGGGTTAGCAATAGTACCCAGTAACTTTTCAATAATTGGACCTGTAATATTATAGGGAATATTAGCAACAACTTTATTTTGCTGTTGAAACTTAGGAAAAGCTGTTAATTGAGAAGCTACATCAAGAGTGAGAAAATCACCTTGCAGCAGTAAAAAATTTTCTCTTTCACCTAGTTGTTTTACCAGTAATTTACACAAATCTCTGTCAATCTCAACAGCAACCAAAGAATGAACTAAAGGTAATAAACGCTTAGTTAAAATTCCTGTACCCGGACCAATTTCCAAAATCCTATCATCTTCTTGACAGTTGGCTGCTTTAACAATAGCGTTAAGAGCTTTTTCACTTTTTAACCAATGTTGAGCAAATTGTTTGCGCGGTTGCACCATTTATATTGATTTCTCCATAATTAATAAAAATAAAAATTTCTGCTAATAGCCCCAGATTTGGTTTTAGAGTTAATGTATCTATCTGAGAACTTGCACAATCTCTGAATATGAACATTTATAACACTAAGATAAAATCTATTTTACCCGTAATTTTATTAGCAGTTTGCGCCAGTATTAGCAGTTGTACTTCTAGCGATATTTCTGATAATACAACTTCAACACCAACACCAAACAACACAGTTTCCCCAACTCCCCAAAATTCTCCAACATCTCAACCATTTTCCAATCAACCCTCTCCCGATGCAACTTCTCAAGCTGTTTCTGGTAAAACTATTCAAGTCACCCTATACACAAGTGATGCTCAATGTCAAGATTATATTTCCAAACAAACTTCAGTGTCAGCAGATGAACCAGTCAACGAAGCTGTAGGTAAAATCTTAGAAGAGCGAGATACAGCCGATTTTAGCCTAGTTGGATATCGTGTTAACGTTGATAATGGAGTTGCAACAATTGATATACGAATTGCTCCTGATTCAAAGCGGCAAATAGTTTCTCTTTCTAGTTGTGAGCAGTTTGCATTGTTTGGTAGTCTCCGTAAAACCCTCACCAGTAACCCCCAATGGAACATCAAAGATGTCCGCTTTACAGAACGTGGTCAGGAAGTTGTATTTTAAAGGGACTGGGGACTGGGGACTGGGGACGAGTGACTGGGGACTGGTGACTGGGGACTGGGGACTGGTGACTGGGGACTGGTGACTGGGTAATAGTTTTCCTAACCAG
>NZ_BJCE01000094.1:0-19798 GCF_005402885.1 Sphaerospermopsis reniformis | reverse complement strand
TTGCCATCTCTTGAAATCCCAAAAAATGCACACTTTTTCCGGTATACCCTTCAAAACCCTTGCACTAATTTCTGTGTTTATCAGCCTCTAACCTTTGATATATCAAGGTTTTAGGTTTATTCAGCAAGCCCTAATTATTTTAACATCAATTTAATTGACCAAGAGATTATTTGTCTAATTCAAATAGACAATTTTTGACATTATTCCTCTATCCCCAGAATTATTTTAACACTCTCTCCCTACGGCTGCATTAATTTGTAATTTTTGTCAATTTCTTACCTTGGATATACATTCAGATATTTACAAGCAAACCTATCGACAGAGATAGCCAAGGTTTTATTTTGTTACACCTATAATTGAAATAAATAATCTAATTTTTCACAAATTGCTGAGAAAGCGTATTATATAGAGCAGGTAAATAATATGTATATTGAAGACATATTACAACATCAGGTAGATAAGGTAGCGTTAAATAAAACCTTTCATGGTTTAACACAAACCGAAAGTCAACCGGAATACGCGCAACAGGAAGGATTAAACATCTCCGATTTAGCAATAGCTTTAAGTCCACTCAGCTTTGTATTTATTTGGGCAATTTTTCTGTTTATTGTCCAAAAACTTCGTTCTCATGCAGACAATAAAATAGCTTTTAGTGTCAATGGTTTACATCAAGTTCCCTGTAAAAACTGTAAATTTTTCTCAAATAACCATTATTTGAAGTGTGCAGTGAGACCTGATATAGTTCTCACAGAAGAAGCTATGAATTGTTCTGAATACTGCCCCAAAAAAGGAAAATTTACACCAAACAAACTATTTAGATAGGGTGAAAAGTCTTTGACTTTTTCAGCAAACCCTACTTATTTCCTCCTGCCTCCTGCCTCCTAACTACTGACTCTTGTTATATTTTGCTATTAACTTCTTGACTTGAGCGGCCACAAGTGGATGGGGGTCTGTTTGCAAATGGGGTAGAATTTCTTGCAGCACTCGCTGGGAAACCACACTCAAGTATGAAATCACTGCTTCTCTGACAAAACCTGTAGGATGGCGCAAATTTGTCAAAATTTCCGTCGTTGTCAGTCGCACGTAAGCAGCTTGAGCAAAATGAAAACAGCAAGCTAAACACCAGTCAGAGAGCAAATTTCCCTGGTTGATAAGTTTACGGACAAGCTCAATAGAAATAATGGCATCACCATCCCTGGTGCGATGCACTTTTTGAAAGCACTTCGACTTACTTCGACACCGCCCTTCGACACCGCCCTTCGACACCGCTCAGGACAGGCTCAGGACAGGCTCAGTACAAGTCGCTCAGTACAAGTCAAAACCTGTAAAGTTTTCGGATTTATATGGCTAACGCCACGCTACGCTATCAGCAAACCCTAAGTATTTAGGATAACAGTAACAGCAGTTACTAAATAGTAAAAGTCCTGAACAACTGAGTATTATTTTTCCCACTCAGCAGTCAGGACTATCATTTTGAAATAAATTTACAGTTTGGTGATTGGTGATTGGTGATTGGGGACTGGGGACACTTCGACAAGCTCAGTGCATCGCTGGGGACTGGGGACTGGGTTATTAACTTCTCTTTCCTCCCCTGCTTCCCCTGCCTCCCCTGCCTCCCCTGCCTCCTCTACACCTTACAATCCAGGAATGATTACTTCTTGGGTGAAATTAGCATCATCATATTTCGCCCTTCTTTCTTTGGCGCTTGCTGTACTTCACCAAACGGTTCTAAATCTGTAGCCATCCGTTTTAGCAAATCCTCTGCTAAGTCACTGTGTTGGATTTCTCGACCCCGGAACATCACAGTAGCTTTGACTTTATCACCATCTTTGAGGAAGCGTTCAGCTTGCTTGACGCGCACATTATAGTCGTGTTCTTCAATCTTATAGCGCATCTTTACTTCCTTCACGTCAGCCGTGTGCTGCTTCTTCCGGGCTTCCCGCGCCTTTTTCTCCTGCTCAAACTTATATTTCCCGTAGTCCATGATTCGACATACCGGCGGGTCGGCTTTGTCACTGAGTAGCACTAAGTCTAGTTCTTTTTCTTCTGCTAACTTTAGTGCTTCATGGGGCGGCATAATTCCTAATTGGCCGCCATCAGTGTCAATGACTCGAATTTTCGGGAAGCGAATGCGTTCGTTAATTTGGGGCAGATCGCGAGTTCTTTTTTTCTCAATCACAGGCATTATGATTTTTGGGAGCTTTTTTAGTTAAGGATTTGGCTTGGCTTTGGTTTACTTAGTTTTATTTGCTATGCCAATAAAGGCAAAATACGTAAATGACTCACAATGGAAAAATGAGTGCATATCTTTAGGTTAGCTAATTCAAACAACATTTGGTTAATCTGTTGTATTTGTTATTCTACTAACTTTGTTCAGATTTCCTACAATAGTTAATTTAAATTACAGTTTTCCAGGAAAGAGTTTGTGACTACTACGTTATCTTGGCAGCAGCGGCTAGGTAATCAAAGAGATTGGCTGTGGAGAGGTTGGCAAATTCGCTATACCTACATCCGGCCTACTTACAATTACCAAAATACCACACCTTTAATTTTACTACATGGTTTTGGTGCTTCCATTGGTCATTGGCGACATAATTTAGAAGTTTTAGGTACACATCATACGGTTTACGCTTTAGATATGCTGGGTTTTGGTGCTTCTGAAAAAGCTCCGGCTAATTACAGTGTCAAACTTTGGGTAGAACAGGTTTATGACTTTTGGCAGGCATTTATCCGTCAACCAGTTATATTAATAGGTAATTCTGTTGGTTCTTTAATCAGCTTAGTTGCGGCTGCTACCTATCCTGATATGGTAGCGGGTGTGGTGATGATGAGTTTACCTGATCCCACTTTGGAACAAGAAGCCCTTCCTGCTTTTTTACATCCAGTGGTTAGGGGTATGAAAAGTATGATTGCTTCGCCTTTACTGCTGAAACCTCTGTTTAATTTTGTGCGTAAACCAGAAGTATTAAAACGTTGGGCTGGTCTTGCCTATACAAACCCCGAAGCCATTACGGATGAATTGATAGATATTTTAGCAGGACCTCCACAGGACAGAGGCTCTACCCGTGCTTTTATTGCTTTGTTTAAATCTTCTATAGGCGCAGAATTTAGTCCTAGTGTCAAGGAAATATTACCAAACTTAACAATTCCTATGTTATTGATTTGGGGGCGAAAAGATAAATTTGTTCCCCCAAACTTGGCCAGTGAGTTTGCTAAATACAATGAAAAATTAGAAGTTTTGTATTTAGAAGATGTAGGTCACTGTCCCCATGATGAAGCACCGGAAAAGGTGAATGAGGTAATTTTAAATTGGATTAGGGAATGGGGAATAGTTGATAGTTGATAGTTGATAGTTGATAGTTGATAGTTGATAGTTGATAGGGAAAAATAAAATTGATTACCCAGTCACCAGTCCCCAGTCACCAGTCCCCAGTCACCAATCACCAATCACCAGTCACCAGTCCCCAGTCACCAATCACCAATCACCAATTACCCAACTTTAACTTGCTCAGAGGTTACATTAGTAGCACCATTAACGGAACGAGCGACAGAAACCATTTTGTTGAGAATTTTCTGACTGGGAACTTCACCTTTTAATACCACGGTGCTACCTAGTTGAGCTACCCAGAGGCGATCGCAATCTGCAAGTTCTGAATCTTGATCAAAGGCTAATGCGACTCTTTTAGCTAAACCGCTTTGATCATATTCGCCATTTAATCCTATACGTTCTGGAGGGATTTTGTCAGCGGTAGCTGCTGCTTGTGGAGTTGGGTTTACTTTTGCGTTTTCTGGTTTTTCCATTCCAAACAGTCTTTTTAACCAACTCATAAACGATTTTCTCCTGGTAAAGTGGTTCTCACATATCAGTATAAAACTTTAAAAAGCTAGTAACATCTATCTCTGCTAAGATTTGCAGTAGTTTTAATCTCGTTTAATCTCGTTCCCAGTCTCAGACTGGGAATGCTGTTTTTGAGTCTCTGACTCTGATTTAATAGAAGGCAGAGCCTTCTTACATTCATTCCCATACAGAGTATGGGAACGAGAAAAAATCACTTTTAAATCCTGGAAATCCTGATTTAGATAGGAGTCACAAGCGTATTAAAATAAGGGTTTAGACCGAAAATTTTATTTCGTAGTCAGTCTAAAGCAGCCCTGAGATATGGCTGATGTTACATTTATCTCTTTATACTCCCTAGCCTGTGTTGGCGAAGATGAAACATACTCTTTCTGTACTTGTTGAAGATGAAGCGGGGGTTTTGTCCCGTATTTCTAGTTTATTTGCCCGTCGTGGCTTTAATATAGAAAGCCTTGCTGTCGGTCCTGCTGAACAGGGTGGAGTTTCCCGAATTACGATGGTTGTACCTGGTGACGATCGCGTGATTGAACAACTCACAAAGCAGTTATATAAATTAGTTAATGTCCTGAAAGTACAGGATGTTACTGAGACACCTTGTGTAGAAAGGGAATTGATGCTTTTAAAGGTGAATGCTACCAGCAGCAACCGTTCTGAGGTGGTGGAACTGGCTCAGATTTTCCGCGCTAGGGTTGTGGATGTAGCGGAAGATTCTCTGACTTTGGAAGTGGTGGGAGATCCGGGGAAGATGGTGGCGATCGTCCAAGTGTTGCAAAAGTTTGGTTTAAGGGAAATTGCCCGCACGGGTAAGATTTCTTTAACTCGTGAATCTGGTGTTAATACTGAGCTACTGAAGTCTTTGGAAGCAAAGGTTTAGTTTTCAGCTATCAGTTATCAGTTATCAGTTATCAGTTGTCAGTTGTCAGCTATCAGTTATCACGCGCCATCCTAAAAAAAGGCGATCGCCCATCCATATCATAATATTTAACTACAATAGAGGCGATCGAGTCTTTAACCCCTATTCCCAGTTTTATGACTCTTGCGAAACCTGCTGACATAGATATTACCCATCTTCCCGACCACACTGAGTTACCAGAGTCGGATGGAACATTTGTGAAAAATTTTCAAGAACATCCCCAAAGCATCTTACTAACAGACTCCATCAATAGCACCTTGCAAAAAATACATCCTGATGGACAATATGCGATCGGTCAAGACTGCGGTATTTATTGGCGTTTAACCGAACCACTGGAAAAAGGCGCGGAAGCACCAGATTGGTTTTATGTAGCCAATGTACCACCAATGTTAAACGGTAAATTCCGCCGTTCCTACGTATTGTGGCAGGAATATATAGCACCTTTAATAGTTTTAGAATTTGTGTCTGGGGATGGTGCAGAAGAAAGGGATAAAACACCTTTTAATGGTAAGTTCTGGGTGTATGAACAAGCAATTAGAGTACCGTTTTATGGTATTTATGAAGTCCAGAAAGCCAGTGTCGAAGTGTATCATTTAGTGAATGGATGTTATGAATTATTACCAGCTAATGAAAGGGGGCATTATCCGATTTTACCGTTAGGTGTAGAGTTGGGGATTTGGGAAGGACAGTATAATAATATGCAATCTCCCTGGTTGCGCTGGTGGGATTTACAGGGGAACTTGTTGTTACATAGTGGGGAAAAATGTGTACAGTTAACTACGGAAACCCAGCAGTTAACGTCTCAGTTGGAACAGGAACAGCAAAAAGCGGCACGTTTAGCGGAACGGTTGCGGGAGTTGGGGGTTAACCCGGATGAGGTTTGAATATACCTCACGCAAAGACGCAATTTTTAAATCCCCGATTTCTTTGAGAAGTTGGGGATATATGTGATATTATTCATCATTTTGCATTTGGCTTTCTCTAATTTTATTGTTGTTAGATTTTAGTGGTTTGGGAATATAATTCTAATTGCTGCATATCTGGTAAATTCAAATGAGTTTCTTCACTGTCAAATAGATGAGGGTCAACTAGAATAAAATCTTTTAAGACATTAACAGGTAATAATTCTGTACAGCCTAAAATATCTATAGAATAACCATCTCTGATCAAAATAGTAATAATTTCTTGCTGTTCTTGATGATTTTTAATTAAAGTTGCTTCTAAATCTATAATTTGTCCATTTTCTTGAATAATTTGTAAAAATTCTTGAGCATAAATTGTGGTATTTTGTTGGTTATTAAGAGTCTGTGTTAAACAATTTCCTGATAATCCTGTTGCATCTATTTCGGTAATTTTCCATTGTGATTGAGGATAGGTTTTAGCGAGATAATCTACTATCAAGAAAACGCGATTTTCTATTGTTTCTTCTGGGTTAATAACTAGAGTAAGTGCAGATTTTTCTGGTTTATTCATAGGGGTTTTGGTTGTTTACTACGAGTGGGAGTACCACCTGTTATATTAGCAAGCCAAAGATGTTGATGAGGGGGTGGTAAATGATCAGGACGGGGTGTACCATTAGGATATGTAGGACTGGTAAAGTCAATGTCTCGCACTGGTTGACCATTGGTATCAAATTCTCTAGCTTGATAAACTCTTTGATGGTATTGATCCCATCTTAATCTAGAATGCCCTCCTTGAGCTAAAGGATCGGCTATGGGTTCACCAAATCTTGGAGGTCTTTGACTTTGATAAACTGGTGTTCCATCCGCATATCGAGAATGGATTTTTTCTGACACTAATGAGAGACTCCTGAAGGTAATTGATATTATTAATATTTCATATTTTGACCTAATTTGAATCAATCATAAAATATTGGCTACCAACTATATCTTTGGAAGTTGGGGATTTTGTGGTGTGTTAAGTTTACGTAATTTTTCTTAATTTATCTTCATTGATAGAAATACAAATGTAACATAAGTTAAGTAAATTCTACATACTATTGACTTATAATTGTGATTTAATGAAGGTAGTATTGTAAATACACAGGTTGAGTAACTGCACAGTCTCAGCTATTAAACAGCTATTTTGTAAATTTGTATGTGATGAATGATCAGGCGATCGCCAAAATTGCCGAACCAAATTATAAAATTATAAACGGATGCAAATATGAAAACAATCAAAATCAAGGTATCATTATCTACACAACAAAAAGAAATTTTTAATCAATATATAGATCAACTAGAATGGTTTTGGAATTTAGCCCTAGCTAACCAGTTTCACAATCATTGTATCAAATGGTATGAATGGGCAAAAAAACAGCAACAACTCTTAGATAAAACCAAAGAAAACTTCGATAAATTAAAACCCGAACAAAAACAATTAGTTTTAGATTTCTATAGCCATAAATATGGTGAAAAACAACCTAAGTTAACGGAGAAACAAAAGGATTTAATTAATAAATTTGAGATTTTTTCTCGTTGGTTGCCTTTTGATTTAGATGGTATTATACCAGTTCCCTTACTCTTGGGTAATAGTGGTTATGAAGGCTTATCTTGTAGAATTGCTATTGGTGGTCCGCGTTGGGTGAGAGATGAAAATATTAATATCCCCCTGAAAAATAAAAAAGGGGAAATTATACATAAAAAAGGTTCTAAATTAGTTCCTGGTAAACATCCTTATCAACCTATTAAACCCACACCCCACAGTTATAAAACCTTTCCTGGTGGTAAATTTGCAGGTAGAGAATTAGTTGATGTAAAAAAACTCGATAATTTAGATGGGTTAAACAGTATCAGAAGCGCAGAAAATCTACCCCCTTTAACAGTACCTACTGATTATATCGGGGGAACAATGAAATTTTTTGAAGTTTCCTGGAATGCGTTTCTAGATCCGAAATTACCAGAAAGACGCAAGGTAAAATTCAAAGATAAAGAACGGAAATTAACCACATTATCCAATAACCAAAAACCACCAAACCGGATCAACCCGGAAAAGAACACTGTGAGTATTTCAGGAATAGGTGAAGTAAAAGTCATAGATAGAAATTGGTTGCAAAGATTAAACCTAGAAAATATCAGTCCTAGAACCTATACCCTGAGTAAAAAACCTTCTGGATATTATCTAAATATTGTAGTTGCCCATCCTCTCCAGGAAGAAAAATCTAAACTAGATAAACAATTACCAAAAGTGAAAAAAGAATATGGAGAAGAAAGTCAAGAATATCAGGAGATTTTGAGTAAATATAATGAAGTTTCTGAGCAAATCAAATCATCATATTTTGATGATGTTAAAGATTTATCTGTAGGTATTGATCCGGGAGTAAATGCGGTTATTTCCACAGATCACGGGGCTTTGTTTATGCCTAATATAACTAGAGAAAGGATATCTATTCATATTGAGGAATTACAATCAAAATTAAACAAAATAAAAGATATTAATGATGCCCAATGGAAAGCCGCAGGAAACAAAGGAGAAAGACCAAAAACCAAAAACGAAATTAAGTTACAAGCGCAAATTAGTAGACTGCATGAAAAAGGTGCTAACTCTGCTAATTGTTTTAATCATAAACTTTCTACCCGCATTGCTAGAACCTATAGATATGTATGCTGGGAAGATACAAAAATTAAGAACTTACTCAAACAAGTTGAACCTCAAGCCTTACCAGAGGGGGTAGGATATGCCCACAATGGAGCATCTGCCAAACGTGGATTAAATTGGATCATGAGACAGCGTTGTTTGAGTGATTTGGAGGCAAAAACTAAAGAGAAAGTTGAGAAAAAAGGCGGAAAATTTAATGAACCTTCTGCTAATTATAGTTCTCAGCTTTGCCATTGTTGTCAGCAGAAGGGAGAAAGGGTTTCTCAACATGAGTTTATTTGCAAAAATCCCGAATGTAGTTTATTTGAAAAAGTGCAGCAAGCTGATGTGAATGCTGCCAGAAATCATAAACAACATGGAGGCTTTGAAGTGGGAGAGGTGAAATATAATTTAACAAAATTACAGTATCAAAAACCCAAGAGATTTAAAAAGAAAAAGTTGACAAAGTAATCTATTTCAATTATTATTAGATTACCGCAGTTTGGGCGGGTGATTAAGTGATTAATCTATGGCTTGTAAGTTTTGATCTTTGGATTTAAACCCAGAAGCAAGGGGTGTGGTGACTATCCCCGTAGACTGTCCAGAAATATGGCAGGAACAACTTAATTTTTGGCAAACCACAAGCTCGGCTAAAAATGCCGGGGATCTGCCAAAACCTCAGAACCTAGACAATTTAAGGGTTTCAGCACTTCAAGTCTCAGATTTTAAATGCTCTTTAGCGGCTGAAATGGACTTTTTGATCAGGTCCGCCAAATATGGCTCTGAAACTTAGGCTAATTAAGGATCTCAATGGGCGGGGTTTCTAGAAGTTCTGAGGACTGATTGTTGTTTAAACAATAAATTCATCCCCGCAATCTGGGAAATTGCCTCAAACCCATGTTTCTAGAAGTTCTGAGGACTGATTGTTGTTTAAACCGAACCTTGCAGAATCTATCTAACCCAAATCTTTTAGTTTCTAGAAGTTCTGAGGACTGATTGTTGTTTAAACTCCAAAAGAGAATTTCATAGGCTATAAAACGCTCGGTTTCTAGAAGTTCTGAGGACTGATTGTTGTTTAAACGCAAATGTGGGCTTCAAACTTGGAATAGCAACAAGTTTCTAGAAGTTCTGAGGACTGATTGTTGTTTAAACCTTTTCTTAACCTCTGATGTTTGTGCGTACCTTTACGTTTCTAGAAGTTCTGAGGACTGATTGTTGTTTAAACGGCAGAATGTTTTACTGTTGGATAAACACCACTGCCGTTTCTAGAAGTTCTGAGGACTGATTGTTGTTTAAACTCCGGTTACCGGACACCTATTTTGGTTCACATCATCAATTTAGTTTCTAGAAGTTCTGAGGACTGATTGTTGTTTAAACTAGCTATATTAGCCTCCCAGACAGCCTCAGCATTTGTTTCTAGAAGTTCTGAGGACTGATTGTTGTTTAAACATTCTATAACACTATCGAGGTTAGCTAGTGAGAACGTTTCTAGAAGTTCTGAGGACTGATTGTTGTTTAAACAGTAAAGGTTAGCAACGAACAGTTCGTTGGGGCATGTTTCTAGAAGTTCTGAGGACTGATTGTTGTTTAAACGAAAACTATTCTTCAGGAGTGAAAGCGTTAGGGGTTTCGTTTCTAGAAGTTCTGAGGACTGATTGTTGTTTAAACTAGCTAAAATTTACCAGGAGGGTGTATTTACTGGTAAGGTTTCTAGAAGTTCTGAGGACTGATTGTTGTTTAAACAGCAGTGAGAATCAAGCTGATAACACCTCATTAGAAAAGTTTCTAGAAGTTCTGAGGACTGATTGTTGTTTAAACTATTGAAAGTGTGAGGCGAGGGAGGGAAGCCCAAGTTTCTAGAAGTTCTGAGGACTGATTGTTGTTTAAACACGCTGATTACTTGAAAGAATTGGCGCGTCAAATCGTTTCTAGAAGTTCTGAGGACTGATTGTTGTTTAAACATAACTCTAGACTTAGCAAGTTTAAAGTTGCCAAAGTTTCTAGAAGTTCTGAGGACTGATTGTTGTTTAAACTTAATTTGGTAGGAACTATGAAAAAATTACGCTCACCTGTTTCTAGAAGTTCTGAGGACTGATTGTTGTTTAAACGTTATTGTACAACTTAAATTTTCTGGAAACTGCCCTTAATGTTTCTAGAAGTTCTGAGGACTGATTGTTGTTTAAACTCTCATGCCTTAGAATGGTTAGCGATCGCCTCTGAGAAGTTTCTAGAAGTTCTGAGGACTGATTGTTGTTTAAACCACCATTAACTATAGCAGATGGTTTTGTCAGCCATAGTGTTTCTAGAAGTTCTGAGGACTGATTGTTGTTTAAACCGGAGATTTTTGGATAATGAGTAAGCAGAAAGATGGTTTCTAGAAGTTCTGAGGACTGATTGTTGTTTAAACAAATAGGGAAATCAGTTGAAGTAATAGCAGCGATTGAGGTTTCTAGAAGTTCTGAGGACTGATTGTTGTTTAAACTCTGCATCTAAAATGTGGCCATTACCTAAGACTTCTCTTGTGTTTCTAGAAGTTCTGAGGACTGATTGTTGTTTAAACTCTACATGATAGTTAGAGCAGAACCATAGGCAAGGGTGTTTCTAGAAGTTCTGAGGACTGATTGTTGTTTAAACCTTTCAACTTTAGACAATGACACTGCGGAAAGTGTGGTGTTTCTAGAAGTTCTGAGGACTGATTGTTGTTTAAACTATTAATTACATGAGGCAAAAAAACCAAATCCCGAAGTTTCTAGAAGTTCTGAGGATTCTTAGTTGTTTAAACCATCTCTCTAAAAAACCCTCTTCTTCCTCTCTTCCTTCGTTTCTTCGTGTCTTCGTGGTTCAATAAAAAATCATCCTGAAAATCCTAAAATCCTGGACATCCTGATTCAGACAAAAAAAGAGGCAGAGCCTCAAAAAAGCATTCCTAGTCAGAGACTAGGAACGAGATAAACGAGATGAAAACTAACCCAACTTAATAGTTTTCGTAATCACCGATAAACTTTCCTCAAACAAAGCCTCACGCCCCCAACGTTGCACCTGCTGACTTAATAAATATTCCGGCTTTTGTTCAGCAAGAGAACTAACTTGTTGAAATAAACCAGCAGATTGAGCGCCACCTTGAGTTTCCATCCGCATACAACCGCCGGTTTCAGAACAAATTACCGTACCACAATTAGCTTGAGGATTAGTAGAACTCAAACGCAAAGCAATCAAATCACCAACAATTTCGCCAATATCAGCAACAGGAACACCTGCTAACTCTGCATTAATTTGTCTTTGATCTTTCGACACAAAAACAATATTGGTAATATCATAATCACCAAATTCTTTTCTGTAAGAAACAGGTTGCCATTCCAAGCGACTCGCTAACCAGCCTAAAAATAATAAAGCTTGGGCGGCATTGCCTTTTTCATAATCAATATTTACCCGATCAATTTCTCTCAAAGCTGCACGACGTTGGGGAGCATCATAAGCTTCTGCTGTTAATTCTTGCCATGCAGATAAACGTCGCCAATTTAAATCAGCTAAAGGAACTCCTGTATCTGCCAAATCTTGTAAAGTTAATAAATCACTTTCAGGAGAATTAAAATTACAAGAATCAACAATTACATTATTACAAACTGCCGCCAATCTCTTAAACAAAGGATTTTGAGAATCAGGAGTAGCTTTCCACCATAAAAACTTAGGCAAACCACCAATTAACAAAGCGGGAATCATGCCCCCAATACGTTCTAAAGCCGCAGCAGTACCAGTAAGGGTAATGTATTCACAACAAATTAAAGTGCTGGAAGTTTGCTTTTGAATAGGACAATAGGCAGAAACCTGCGCCTTTACACCCTCATCTTCCCCCGCAATGGGACATAAAGCAATAATCCGGCAAGGGTTACGCAAAGCAATTTCATCAGCAATAGTGGGACTGGTGGGACTGTAAGTATAGCCCATTGCAGCACCATGACTATCACCATGTTCCCCACTGTGCTGAAGTTTAAAATATTCTTCCCGTAAAACCTTGATCGTTTCCGGTGTGGGAATACCGCTTTCTGGAAGTCCGTGTTTTTTCTGTAGTTCCCGCAGTGAAGTTTGGGTTTGGGGTCCCAAAATCCCATCAATAGGACCGTTATAAACACCAATAGCGGCTAACAAATACTGGGTTTCTTCTGGTTCATAAACCACTAGGGTAAATGTTGCAGCACGGGTAGCAGCAGGTAAACCGCCTTCTTCTCCTTGAATACCATAACTTTGCCAAATTTGACTGAGTTCGTTTTCAATATCAGTCAAACACACATCTTTAGGGGCTTGGAGAGAATAAATTGTAGAAGCTTCAGTTACCATAATTTTGGATTTTGGATTAATAATTGGGCATGGGGCATGGTGCATGGGGCATGGGGCATGGGGCATTGGGAAAAACTCTTACCCAGTCACCAGTCACCAGTCACCAGTCCCCAGTCACCCCTTAAAGTCTGCGCCAACGGCGGCCGTCTTGGTTGATTAATAATTCAGCTTCTGCTGGTTCCCAAGTACCCGCTTCATACTGAGGAACAGTAGCGGGATCTGCGGGTAAGTCCCAAACAGAGAGCGCAGGTGTAACTACACGCCAAGCAGCTTCTACTTCGTCAGACCGGGTAAACAATGTTTGGTCGCCCATCATACAATCTAAAAACAGGCGATCATACGCATCAGATGTAGCTTCA
This sequence comes from Sphaerospermopsis reniformis, assembly GCF_005402885.1. NCBI lineage: Bacteria > Bacillati > Cyanobacteriota > Cyanophyceae > Nostocales > Aphanizomenonaceae > Sphaerospermopsis > Sphaerospermopsis reniformis. Next base: position 6,759 of record NZ_BJCE01000094.1, on the reverse strand, counting down.
ATCCCAAATGAACCATAAGTAAAGTCCATATCCACGGAACGGGTGCGGAAGTCTCCACCGGGCATTTTCACATCAAAACGGAGCGAAATACCTTCATTTGGTTGTATCCGCATTGTCAAAATATTGGCGTTTGCTTGTAATGCGGCTGATGGGAACATTCTGGAAGGTACTTCCCGGAAATGGATGGAAATTTCACTGACTTTTTTCGGCATCCGTTTCCCTGTCCGCAGATAGAAAGGTACACCTTGCCAACGCCAGTTATCCACCACAAATTTCATTGCTACATAAGTGGGTGTGGTGGAATTAGGATCAACTCCCGGTTCTTCTCGATATCCAGGGACTTTTTCTCCTTTCATCCAACCGGCGCTATATTGTCCGCGAATGGCAGAACGGGACAGGTTATTCACATCTGCTAAACGAGTGGCTTGTAATACTTTCACCTTTTCTGTACGGATACTGTCAGCATCCATTGAGTTAGGTGCTTCCATTGCGGTTAAACAATACAACTGCATGAGGTGGTTTTGCAGCATATCCCGTAGCGCACCGGCACTTTCATAATATCCCGCCCGGTCTTCTACACCTACGGTTTCAGCAACGGTGATTTGTACGTGATCCACAAATTGCCGATTCCATAATGGTTCAAAAATGGCATTGGCAAAACGGAACACTAACAGGTTTTGTACTGTTTCCTTACCTAAGTAGTGGTCAATGCGGTAAACTTGGTTTTCTTTACAAACCTTCTGCACTACTTGGTTGAGACTTTGCGCTGATGCTAAATCACGCCCAAAGGGTTTTTCAATAACGAGACGGTTTTTGTAGGGATCGTCTAACATTCCCGCTGAACCTAGCTGTTTAATAGCTTCGGGGAAGAAGTTGGGCGCAACGGAAAGGTAAAACATCCGATTTCCCCGTGTTCCCCGTTGGGGGTCGAGTTCAGCGAGGAAGTTTTTCAGTTTTTGATAGCTTTCGGGGTTGTCAATATCACCGGAACAGTAAAATAAACCCTTAGAAAAGTCTTGCCAGAGTTCTCCCAGTTCAACTTTGCTGTGAGCTTCCCGCATTCCTTTTTCCATCTGTTCCCGGAAGTAGTCATGGGTCCAGTCACGACGGGCGACACCAACAATGGTAGTTTCTGGGGGAATGCGTCTTTCCCGACGGAGTTTAAATAATGCAGGTACGAGTTTACGCCAGGTTAAATCCCCTGACGCGCCAAAGATAACAATAATTTGGGGTTCCGCCATCCCTTGTTGTTGGAGACCAACCCGCAAGGGATTTTCTAACAGACTGACCATAAGGATTTTAGATTTTAGATTTTGGATTTTAGGTTGGTGACTGGTGATTGGTAATTGGTGATTGGTGATTGGGGGATTAGTGATTGGTAATTGGTGATTGGGGGATTAGTGATTGGTAATTGGTGATTGGGGGATTCATGATTGGTGATTGCGTTATCAACCTCCCCATCTCCCCAGTCACCAGTCACCAGTCCCCAGTCACCAGTCACCAGTCCCAGTCCCCAGTCCCCAATCCCCTATACTGGTGACAATACCTTGAGTTTCTCTTCTAAAGAGTTCATTAGGGACTGGAAGGGCTGAACAAACTTGTCAATACCCTCTACAAGTAGTTCTGACATCACTGCTTCAATATTGATGTTGATGTCAGGATCTTTTAAGCTTTGGATGAGGTTATGAGCTTCTGCAACTCCTGTTTCTAAACTGTCGCTCACATGACAATGATCAGCACAGGCTTTAATAGTCCCTGGTGGTAGAGTGTTTACTGTGTCATGTCCGATTAATTCGTTAACATACATGACATCGCTGTAACTGGGGTCTTTGGTGCTGGTACTTGCCCAAAGGAGACGTTGCACTTTTGCCCCTTTAGCGGCTAATGCTTGCCACCTATCACTGGCAATTATATTTTGATATTCTTGATAGGCGATTTTTGCATTAGCGATCGCAATTTTTCCTCTGACTGCCCTCAATCTTGCTTCGTGGTTAATATCATCAACGCCTTTCTGCAATTTAGCATCAATCTTAGCATCAATGTTGGTATCAATCCGACTCAAGAAAAAGCTGGCTACTGAAGCAATTTTACTAATGTCCTGACCTTCATTTACCCGTTTTTCTAAACCCCGAATATAAGCCCAAGCTGCATTTACATAGCTTTCTACTGCAAATAACAGGGTAATGTTAACGTTAATTCCTGCGGCTATTGTCGCCTTTACAGCAGGTAAACCAGCATCAGTTCCCGGAATTTTAATCATCACATTTTCCCGCCCAATTTCTTGGCAATAGCGACGGGCTTCATCTATTGTAGCTTGGGTATCATGGGCGATGGTGGGAGGAACTTCAATACTCACATAACCATCCAGTCCCTTGGTCGCATCATACACAGGGCGCAGAATATCACAAGCATTGCGGATATCTGCAAAAACCAGAGATTCATAAATTTTGTATGTGGGTAAACCAGCACGCATCCCCGCTTCAATGTCAGCATCATAAATGGCATTACCAGTAATTGCTTTTTCAAAAATGGCTGGGTTGGAGGTAATACCAGAGATTCCTTGATTTTCTACCAGGTTTTGCAGTTCCCCAGATTGAATAATGTCACGGCTTAAATTATCCATCCAGATACTTTGACCGTGGTTTTTAATCTCTAATAAATGATTGGTTGCCATAACTATTTTTTAACTCCTATTAACATTGTTTTTTGTGAAGTTGAGAAGTTTACTCATCCTAATTTCTTGATGGAGAAGCGCCAATTTATATGAATGAACCGCAAAGTACGCAAAGTACACGAAGGAAGAGGGAAGAAAAGAGGGAGAAAAGAATTTATCAATCAAATAATTCGGCGTTTCTTGACCAGGAAATAGTTTAATTGAGTGTATTTTTTACTTCACATACAAACATTGCTAGTCCTGCATTCCAATCCCAATGTGCCAATGTTTAGCTTCGATTACTGGCCATACTAAATGCTTTTACTGGATTTTGGCTACTGACCTTTTTGAATAAATGACTCGACTTTAGCTACATCCTGTTGACTACCAATAATTAATGGTGTGCGTTGGTGCAGTTGTTTGGGGACTACATCCAAAATATCCTCTGTTCCAGTGGTAGCAAGCCCTCCAGCTTGTTCTATCAAATATGCCAAGGGTGCAGTTTCATAAAGTAGTCGTAACTTACCTTCTGGTTTTTGTAATGTACCCGGATAGAGAAATACACCACCTTGTACTAAAATTCGGTGAATATCGCTGACCATCGCCCCACTATAACGGGCAGTATAACCTTCTGTCTTATGCACATAACGAATATACTCTCTAAATGATTCTTCCCACTGCCAGAAATTTCCTTCATTAACACTATAAACAGCACCATGTTCAGGAATTTTCACGTTTTCTTCTGTGAGAATAAATTCTCCTAAACTGGGATCAAGGGTAAAGAAATGTACACCTTTACCAATACTGTAAACCAGCATGGTACTTGGTCCATAAAGAATATAACCTGCTGCTAGTTGTTTCCGTCCATGATTTAATAAGTCTTTAGCTTCACCATCTAAGTCTGTTCCTTCTTGTTGACGGATGGAAAAAATTGAACCTAAACTGAGGTTAATATCTGTGTTAGATGAACCATCAATGGGATCATATAATAGGGTATAACGTCCAATAGGGCAGTTTTCGGGGATGTAATAGGGTTTTTCCATTTCTTCCGAAGCCAAGCGACAAACTAAGCCACTTTGCTTAAATACGGAAATAAACACTTCATTAGCATAGACATCCATTTTTTTCACAGATTCACCTTGGACATTCACTTCCCCTGTGAAACCCAGAACATCTTCCATTAAACCTGCACGGGTAAACCGTCGTGCAATCAGTTTACCAGCTAAGGCGATGCGATTCATTAACGCACTCAAATCCTGTGCTTCTGGTCCAAAACTCTGGAGTTGTTGGAGGACATGACGGGATAAGGTTGTACAATCTCGGTCTAAGGCTTTATCACTGGATAAATCTAACGTTTCTGCTACTTGAGTCATTTTGGTTACTTCCTGGGATTTTGCCTATAGCGGTTTTTAGCCACTACTTCTATCTTAGAAAGGTATTTGGATAACTTAAATGTGATTTTATATAAACTAAAGAATTGATATTCTCGTTCCTAGTCTCAGACTGGGAATGCTGTCATTGAGTCTCTGACTCACAACCATGTAAAATAACATTGATAAATTTTGTCTGAATCAGGATTTTCAGGATTTAAGGATTTTCAGGATGTGATTTTTAGATTTCTGGTTTATTCTCGTTAAATTATGGTAAATAATCTGGATTAAGAACATCTATAACAGAGAAAGGAGGATTTTCAGGAAATAAATTAGGTGATAATTGATATCTTTTCAGAATATATTGCCTAGCTTTTTGATAACATTCTTCAAAAATATCATCTAGCATATTTCTTAAACTCGGACTATCTTCCAGAGTTAATTCTATTTGTAATCTTTGTTCCGCAACTGTATTTCGCCATCCTCTAGCATTATTTTCTTTTTCTAACTGCCAATATTCCAGTTTTAACAAATGTTCAATTAATGTGATTAAACGGCTTTTTAATTCCTTTTTCTCGCTTCTACCCATGCTGTTGATTTCTTCTATTAAATTTTTAATGTCTAATTCATCAAATTTATTGCTTTCTAATAAATTGGCTGTGGTTTGTAGCCAAAGATAAAAATCTTGCTCATATAAATTTTTTGATTCGTTTTCTATCTTGAATTTTTCCATATTTAGTTACTATATTAAATGTATATTTAATTTTATTATACCACAAGCCTAGCCTCCTCTACAATAAAGTTAACTAAAGTTAAAAATAAGCTGATGTGCAGCTAAACTGTATAATTAAAAAATCTGAAGTTACAGTAGCACAAGCATCTTGTTTGTATTAATTATTCAAGTTAAAGGAACAACAGCTTATTCTCTCTATTTAGTCATCTTTAGATCACTTCATCTATGAGACTGGGAATTTATTCCCAGTCGGTGCTGACATTCAGTTTAGGTTACGCAAACCATTTATCGCTGCTTGTTTTTTTGCTTCTTTCTTGTTCTTGCCTTTTCCCAGCCCGTAGATTTTACCATTTATTTCAACTTGAACAGTAAATTCTTTTTCGTAATCTTGTCCAGTTTCTTGAATAGTCCTATATGTAGGAATATCAAAACCATTTTTTTGAGCCTTTTGTTATAACAAGCCTTGAGGATTTTCTAAACTCTCTAAACTGATATCTTCAGGAATTTTATCCTCAACAACTGAAGCTTTCTAATCGCGTCACGGTTATTTAACTAGGACTTACGCACTGTACAAATTCACCATGATGTGCATGAACCAAAATCCGTCGTTTCAGGCTTTTGTCGATTAACTTCCGATCAATAGCGAACTGCTTGCAGCAGCGCTTCGCTATCGCTCAAAAATCATTAAAAAATCACGTTAAAAAGCCTGAAATCTATACCTCATATTTGGTTGATCCTGTCAATGCGTAAGTCCTATTAACATATTCCAGATGCAGCTAATCTTAAAAGATTTTTAGATCCATAAAGGCTTAATACAGTTTTATATATAATACAGTTGTTATTATAATGGAGATTACACTTAAAAATGCAGTTAATATTATACAGTAAACCCGGTTGCCATCTCTGTGAAGGTTTACAAGAAAAACTAGAACAAATTACAAGTATTTCTTTTAATTTGGAAATACGCGACATTACGACTCGTGAAGATTGGTTTGCTGCTTATCAGTATGAAATTCCAGTGTTGTTTTTATCGAACCACAGAGACACAGAGGAGTTACAACCTATACCCCGTCTTTCTCCTCGCGCAAATGTTCGGCAGTTGGAACAATTGCTTTTAAAATATATTCCCAATACTTAAGCTGTCAAGTAGTTAAGCTGTATATTTTTCCAATAGTGAAGTATTGTAGTGCGGGCAGGATGCCCGCTAGACTTATACAAATTAAATGCACAACAGCTTACTAAAAATATAATCACATATTTCTAGCTTGGTAAGGTTCAAGGCTTACTGGGGCTAACTAAAAGCCGCACTATTGGATTTCAATCATCAGATATGATGACAAAAATTAATGATATTTTTCTGTTACGGATGTTAATATTTGACTAGCCCTGACTAGATTTTTGTTATTTAAACGTTGCAATTTTTGGAGTTGGAGAGATGTAAAAGGAATTTGGAAATCTCCTCCTGACTACTCTAATCTCAGAAAAAGACTTTCTTGGCAAGCTTTACTTATACATTTTCGCAGTTTTTGTCAAATCCCGTCCTTAAACTAAATCTATCCGGCAATATTATCCTATGGTTACAAAACTTTATCTCATACAGCAGTCCTTTGATCTTAAAGAAGCATTTCGCTACAGCGTTGGTTTGGTAGTAGTTTGTCTGCTAATGCTTATTCTATTATGGTTACCAGATATTTTAAGGGAAAGGTAAATATAGGTAAATATAGGGATCAACAACTGACAAGCACTTTGGTATACCTTCGGCGGGTGTTGTAGCTGTGGCATTTGTACTAGTCATTTATGATAAGTGATTTTATAGTCTAAAACACTTTTAATTCTTGAGTGATTGCCTATTATCTGCATAAATAGGTAGGGTTTGCTGAATAAACCTAAAACCTTGATATATCAAAGGTTAGAGGCTGATAAACAGGAAAAAAGTGCAAGGGTTTTGAAGCGTATACCGGAAAAAGTGTGCATTTTTTGGGATTTCAAGAGATGGCAAAGAA
>NZ_BJCE01000093.1:0-19851 GCF_005402885.1 Sphaerospermopsis reniformis | reverse complement strand
CGGAAAAAGTGTGCATTTTTTGGGATTTCAAGAGATGGCAAAGAAATTTTCAAATCTTCTCCTGACTCCTGACTCCTGACTCCTGACTCCTATGCCCTCACGGAAAGACTTTCTCAGCAACCCCTAATTAATTGTCCGAATGCTTCGCCCTTACTGTGACCTAAAGACTTGAATGGTAATTCCTAATAATAGATCGCCGACTTCTTTGAGAAGTCGAGGATCTGAGTATTATTTTCACGCGGGTACTACAAATTTTTCACTTCCAGCTAACCCAAACGCTGTATGAATAACTTGCAAAGCCTTCACACCCTCATCTTGTGCCACAACACAACTAATTTTAATTTCTGAAGTGGCAATCATTTGGATATTGATTTTATTTTCCGCTAAAGCTGTAAACATTTTCCCGGCAATACCTGGTTGTCCAACCATTCCCGAACCAACAATACTCACTTTAGCGATCGCCCCATCCAAAACTACCTCACCCCATCCTAACTGATCTGCAACTTGGGTTAATTTCTTTTGGGCGTTTTCTGCATCCATCCTGGCAACGGTAAAAGCAATATCCCGACGCGCAACCCCATCAACCACCCGACAGCGTTGTGATTGAATAATCATATCCACACTGATGTTATATTCTGCCAATAAACCAAATAATTTCGCAGCCATTCCTGGTTGATCGGGAACTTGACGAATAGCTAACCGTGCTTGATTCATGTCTAAAGCAACACCACGCACTGCGGGAGATTCGGGGGTTGGGGAAGATAGAACAGCAGGAGAAGCAGTAATTTCAAAAGCGTTGCAAAGTGCAGCAATAGCGCGATCGCAATCTCCCGCATCTACCAAACAACTCACCTTAACTTCACTGGTAGAAATCATTTGAATATTTACACCCGCTTCCGCCAAGGTTACAAACATTTTAGCAGCTACACCAGGACGGCCAATCATTCCCGCTCCAGAAATACTCACCTTTGCTGTATTATTTTCTACTAAAACTTCTGCTTCATCTGAATTGGGTTGATTTCTCAAAGCTGGTGCAATAGCCGCAGCCACAGCTTCCGCTCGTTTCAAAATAAGTGTATTTACGGTAAAAGCAATATCGTTACTATTACCTTCATGAATTGATTGAATAATTAAATCTACGTCTACTTGTTGACGGGAAATTTCATTAAATAACCTTGCTGCTACCCCTGGTTTATCAGGTACACGCAATAAAGATACCTTAGCCTGATCAATATCAAATTCTACCGCATCCACAGGACGAGCTAATTCTAAATTGACTAACGCCCGTTCTTGCACTTTTGGCGATGTTACCCATGTACCAGGCTGATCCGTCCAACTGGACCTTACCACCAAAGGAACACCATAATTTTTGGCAATTTCCACCGCACGGGGATGTAATACCTTTGCACCCAAACTAGCTAACTCCAGCATTTCATCACAGGTGATTTCTGTCATTAACTGCGCTTCCGGTACAAGGCGCGGATCTGTAGTTAAAATCCCTGGAACATCTGTATAAATTTCACAAAAATTTGCTCCCAAAGCTGCCGCCAAAGCCACTGCGGAAGTATCAGAACCACCACGCCCCAAGGTGGTAATTTCCATTGCTGTAGTGTTAGAAATTCCTTGGAAACCAGCTACAACAACGACTTTACCTAAATTAATCTGCCCCATCAAACGCTCTGTTTCAATATGCAAAATGCGAGCGCGAGTATGTTCAGCTTCAGTAACAATACTTACCTGAGCGCCAGTCATAGAAATAGCAGGTTGTCCAATTTCCTGCAAAGCCATACTTAGTAAAGCAATGGTGACTTGCTCCCCTGTGGAAAGCAGCATATCCATTTCCCGACGGTTAGGACTTTTAGAGATTTCATTAGCTAGTTTAACTAATCCATCGGTGGTTTTACCCATTGCGGAAACGACGACGACAACGGAATTTCCTGCTTGTACAGTTTTATAAACCCGTTGTGCAACCGCTTGGATACGTTCCACCGAACCAACAGATGTACCACCGTATTTTTGAACTATGAGCGCCATAACTGTAGATGTTTGAATATTCAAATTGTGCTGTGATCAATGCCTCCGTCGGGAAGCTTTGAAAATTTACCATTAATTTAGATTACTAAAATATCAGCGATTTGGATTTTCCACTCAGTAATTTAAGTAGGTAGGCGTTAAAATTTATCGTTATGGCAAGGCAAGAGGCAAGAGGCAAAAGGCAAAAGGCAAAAGGTAAGAGACTTTCAGAGATTTTACTTTCTGTAACATACCTCGGTTTTTTCAAGCCGACTTATTTAACTCTGCAATTTTACGAATTGAGGAAAAATAAGTTTAACAGCATTTTAACCTATTATATGATTGTTCTTAACCTATTTACATACTATATATAGTTATTTTAAGTAGGGGTAGGCATTATTTAGGACAAATAAACGCTGATCCGCGCAAACATGGCACAAATATCAACTAATTTCCTAGCAGGGGTTCTGATAATGACCCTGCTGGGTTTATTTATGGTGAAACACGCAACTTTTACAACCGTGAATATACATTTAATTGCATAAAATCATAAAAATTATGATTCGGCTTTACACAACTTGGTGAACAAAATTACTATCACTACTCCTTTAGGAAGAAATTTAAACATAGTTTAATCTATTCTTTGACGGTTATTAATTTCTAGTTAATCAGCAAGTATGAACTTTATTTAAGGCTGTAATTCCATCAGGTAAAACATCCTTCAAAATGAGGCATTATGAACATTTCAACCACCATTTTTAGCCGTGCATTCACTACTTCTGTAGTAACAGCGGCCGTAGCATTTAGTCCTATTTTCACAGCAGTTGCTCAAGCTCAGACTTTGAACGGTGCAGGAGCAACTTTTCCCGCACCTCTCTATGAACGTTATGCACGGGAAGTAAGAAAGAAACATCCTGAATTAAAAATTAATTACCAAGCAATTGGTAGTGGTGGTGGTATTCGTCAAACTATAGCTGGTACTGTAGATTTTGGTGCTAGTGATGCAGCCATGACAGATGCAGATATGGCCAAGGTCAAAAATGGTGTAATTTTAGTACCTACTGCTGGTGGTGCGGTTTCGGTAGTTTACAATTTACCAGGTGTTAGCCAACTTAGATTGTCTCGTAAAACCCTACCAGCAATTTTTTCTGGACAAATTACTAACTGGAATGATCCACAAATTAAAGCTGATAACCCAGGTGTAAATTTACCAAACCAACCGATTAAATTTGCAGTTCGTGCTGATGGTAGCGGTACAACTTTCATTTTTACCAATCACTTGAGTTCTATTAATCCCTACTTTAAAGGTAGAATTGGCGCTAATACTGCACCAAGATGGAATTTACCCAACGCTTTGAAAGGAAAGGGTAATCCTGGTGTAGCTGCTTTAGTTGCTCGTACTCCCGGAGCTATTGGTTATGTTGAATATGACTACGCTACCAGAAACAAATTAAAATCAGCACAATTACAAAATAAAAAAGGAGAATTTATTGCACCTTCCTTAGCAACTGCAAATGCAGCTTTATCAGGTGTAACTTTTCCAGCTAACTATCGTGTATTTGTAGGTGATCCTAATCAGGGTTATCCTATTGTGGGTTTAACTTGGATGATGATTTATAAAAATTATCCCACTCCAGCTAAAGCAGATGCGATTAAAAAATGGATTAACTGGGTACTTAAAGATGGTCAACAATTTAATGATGACATGAATTACACAAAAATTCCTAGTGATGTTGTCAATCGTGTTTTACAAACAGTGAATAGCACTGTTAAATAATCAAAACTAGGCAAGGGGCGAAGCATTCGGAAAATAGCCTGTGAAAAAATTGAAAATTTATCGCCCGAATGCTTCACCCGTACAGGAGTCAGGAGTCAGAATAATCATAATGATTCTGAATCCTGTAATCTGTATCCTAAATCCTTTCTCAATTCACTATTTAACTTTGGATAACTAAATATTTCACTTTAATTGTTTTGATTAATTATGCCCAATTCCTTTGAGAAGAATGATTACCATCAATCATCAGACTTAAAAGTAAATGATGAAAATATCAACTTAACTGTTACTGGTGGATTAAATTTTAGATTTGATCAAGGATTTACATTTCTAGTTTATCTATTTGCTGCCATCACTGTAGCAATTTTATTTGTCATGACTTGGGTAATTTTTCAAGAAGCTAAACCAGCGGTTTTTCAATTTGGTTTAGGGTTTATCTGGAGTCAAGAATGGGATACAGGCAATCAAGTTTTTGGGGCATTACCTTATATTTATGGTACTTTAGTGAGTAGTGCGATCGCTATTTTATTGACTGTGCCTATAGGAATATCAGTCGCCCTAGTAACGAGTGAAGACTTTTTACCATTAGTAGTCAGAAATATTATTGCTTTTGTAGTAGAATTAATTGCTGCAATTCCCAGTGTAATTATCGGTTTATGGGGAATTTTTGTATTTATTCCCATTATCGAACCCTTTGAACAATGGTTAGGTAAAACTTTTAATTTTATCCCCTTGTTTAATACTGAATATCCCACAGGTAATAATATGTTAACGGCGGGAATTATTCTTTCGATTATGATTTTACCAACAATGGCGGCTATTTCTCGTGATGTTTTGATGGTTGTTCCTAAAGAATTACGCAGTGCATCTATGGCTTTAGGTAGCACTCGTTGGGAAACCATTTTTCGGGTGTTATTACCAGCAGGTTTTTCAGGAATGGTAAGTGCAGCAATGTTAGCTTTAGGCCGCGCACTTGGTGAAACAATGGCAGTCACAATGGTAATTGGTAACTCGGCTCAAATTAGTCTATCTTTACTTGATCCAGCTTATACAATTCCCGCTGTTCTAGCTAATGAATTTGCCGAAGCTGAACCTGGTTTACATATTGGTTCATTGAGTTATTTAGGTTTGATTTTGTTTGTTTTAACCTTAGCAGTTAATATCGGTGCTGTGCTATTAGTGCAATGGGTACGCAAGAAAAATTCTTAGTAAGCATTAAGTCATCAGTTATCAGCTTTCAAATATAGACAAACAGATTGCTCATAAATTCAGAAACATCTCAAAAAATCCCAAATCTAAAATTCAAAATCCAAAATCCCATGAGTAGCTATATAAATCCAGAAAATATTGAATCTTTACCTAAAGAATTACTCAGCCCGCTACCAACTCAGAGGCGTTTGTTTAGCTATGCCATGAATGGTTTATCATTCATATTGAGTTTGTTGGCATTGTTTCCACTAGCATCAATTTTGTGGGAAATTATATCAAGGGGAATTTCTGGGTTAAAATCAGAAATGTTTTACCTTCCACTGATTGAAAATGGTTTTGCTAATGCCATTATTGGTACTATTATTATGGTTAGTTTTGGGGCATTATTAAGCATTCCCATAGGGATAATGACCGGCATATTTTTAGCAGAATTTGGTAAAACTAATAAAATTACTAATTTTGTGCGGTTTCTAACTTCTATCCTCACAGGTGTACCTTCAATTGTTGTAGGAATGTTTGCCTATGGAGTCGTTGTTTTAATTACTAAAAAATTTAGCGCCTTTGCTGGTGGTTTTGCTTTATCTGTGATTATGTTACCAATAATTGCCTTAACAACAGAGGAAGCATTAAAACTAATTCCCACTCAACAACGTTTAGCTTCTGCTGCATTAGGAGGAACAAGATTTCAAACTACATTTAGGGTTGTTGTCAAATCAGCAATTCCCGGAATTACTACAGGTATTGCATTAGCGATCGCCCGTGCATCAGGTGAAACAGCACCATTACTTTTCACAGCTTTATTTAGTCAAAACTGGTCCGATAGTTTAATGAGTCCGACTGCTTCTTTACCTGTATTAATTTTCAATCTTTACAATAATCCTGACCCAGAAATTAACAAATTAGTTTGGACGACTTCTATCATTTTATTGAGTTTAGTTTTGTTCTTTAGTCTCATCTCTCGTTTATTAAGTAGTAAAAGCAGATTCAAGTAATTATTAATTGTTTCACCAATACTTTTCACCGTTTTTTATCACTAAAATAATCATGAGTAACCTAATTCCAGCAATCAAAATTAAAAACCTAAGTTTTTATTATGGTAATTACAAAGCTATCGAAGGCATATCATTAGATATTTATAAGAACCAAGTTACTGCACTCATTGGTCCTAGTGGTTGCGGAAAATCTACCTTCATTAAAACCTTAAACCGGATTAGTGAATTAGAAGGTAAAGTCAAAGTTGAAGGAAGCATAGAATTTTATGAACAAAATATCTATGACCCCCGCATTAATATTAATCGTTTGCGGCGAGAAATTGGCATGGTATTTCAAAAGCCAAATCCTTTTCCCATGAGTATTTATGAAAATGTTGCTTATGGTGTGAGAATTGCTGGTAAATGTCCCAAATTTAAATTAGATCAAATAGTGGAATCGGCGCTCAAAGGTGCAGCACTTTGGGATGAAGTGAAAGATAAACTTAACACATCTGCATTAGGTCTTTCTGGTGGACAGCAACAACGTTTATGTATTGCGCGTGCTTTAGCAGTGAAACCAAAAGTTTTATTAATGGATGAACCTTGTTCAGCCTTAGATCCTATTGCTACATTGAAAGTTGAAGAATTGATTCATAGCTTGCGATCTGAGTTAACAATAGTGATTGTGACTCATAATATGCAGCAAGCAACCCGCGTTTCTGATTTTACTGCTTTCTTTAGCACCGATGAAAGTAGGATCGGGCAAATGGTAGAATTTGGTGCTACAAGTCAAATCTTTCGTAATCCATTAGATGAGCGTACCCGTGATTATGTTGCAGGACGCTTTGGTTAATGGGATTTTAGATTTTAGATTTTAGATTTTAGATTTTGGATTTGGGATTGTGAAATATTACAGGAGATATAGGTCAGATTTTTATCTGAGTTTTTTGATGATCTATTCTCATCAAACAGAAAACCGCTATCAGGACTGTTGATTTTCGGTTGTTAATTTTGAATTTTGATTTCCCCATTAATTAACGTGACGCACCAAGCTTTAAAATAAAGCAATGTGAGTCAAGGAGTTTTGAGCCTGTCTACCAAAACCAGAATCCTTACTCCAAAATCCAAAATCGAAAATCCAAAATTGTCATGACTCATTCCACTGATATTCTTACCTTAGCCCGTTGGATGGCCGCTGATTTTAGTAATCAAGCTCAAGTGTTTGAAAATCCGGCTTTTTACGCCCATATTCGTGTCTGTATGCGTCCTCTCCCTTATGGGTTGTTATCGGGGGTGAGTTTTTTTGTAGAACAGGCTTATGATTATATGCTCAATGACCCTTATCGGTTGCGGGTATTGAAGTTAGTGACAGAGGGTGAGAAAATCCTGATTGAAAACTACACGGTAAAAGAGGAAAAAGACTTTTTCGGTGCATCCCGTGATTTAGGAAGGTTGTATCAGTTAAGTGGCGATCGCCTGGAAAAACTTTCTGGTTGTAACATGATTGTAGAGTGGACTGGGAATTGTTTTAGAGGTCACGTTGAACCAGGTAAAGGTTGTATCGTCGTCCGCAAAGGACAAAGAACCTACTTGGATAGTAAATTTGAAATTGATGGAGATAAGTTCATCAGTTGGGACAAAGGACGAGATCCAGACACCGATGAGCATCTTTGGGGTTCTGTCGCAGGTCCATTTCACTTTGTGCGCTGGGGTAACTTTGCAGATGAGGTGAAGTTATCTTGAATAGGTGACAGGTGACAGGTGACAGGTGACAGTTAAGAAGTTAAAAGGGAATAGGGAATAGGGGAGGTAGGGGAAGTTAATAACCCAATCACCAATCACCAATCACCAATCACCAAAAAATTTTTTCCCCAGGGGATGCAATTTAGGAATAAAGGTGATAATATAAGTAGTTGTGAGTGCGGCGACATAGCCAAGTGGTAAGGCAGAGGTCTGCAAAACCTTTATCCCCCAGTTCGAATCTGGGTGTCGCCTTTGAGAGAAAACAGCCAAAACCAAGCTATTTACAGGTTTTATCAATAAGTATAGGGACGGGTTTAATGCTCGTCCTTTGTTGTTTGGGATAAATTTGGGGTAATTTTGGGGTAAGTCTGCCTTTAGCCATAAGACAACTGTCTTTAGTGCTATTTTCTGCTGTACAAATATGTTGGCAATGTTGTATATTTGACGTTGCATAGTCTGAATAGCAACATATATATGTAATATGGCAGAAAAAGTATTAGTTGAGTTTGCTTTAGAAGATGGAACAGCTTTTTTAGTAGAAGTTGAAGAATCAGAAGATACATCTACTGCTATTGAGAAAGTGGCACTACCTTCTGGTAAGGAAATTGCCAAAGCACAAAAAACATTTTCAGAAGCGATAGATAATATTAAGCCTGTGGTGGCTAGTCTGAATAATAAATTTAAAGATTTAGGTCCGAAAGAAATGGAAGTTAAGTTTGGTGTCAAACTCAGTGCTGATGCTGGCGCTATATTAACTTCTGTGGGTGGGGAAGTTACCTTTGAAGTAACTGTTAAGTGGAATAAAGACTAAGATTTACAGCTTCCATGTCAACAGCAAATTATTTTGTAACTTGTAAAAGTGCGATCGCTCGCATTTATAATAAAAACGGTAAAGTTATCGGTGCTGGTTTTTTGGTGAGTCAGTACCATTTGCTTACCTGCGCTCATGTGGTGACAGCCGCTTTGGGTATTATCACTAACATACAAGAATCACCAGATGGCATTATAGAACTTGATTTTCCCCTGATTGCACCTGGACAAAAATTAAAAGCTAAGGTTGTATTTTGGCAACCTGTGAACCCAGGACAAAGTAAGGAAGATATTGCTGGGTTACAGATAGAGGAAACTTTACCAATGGGCGTAAGTCCTGTAAAACTTGTCACTACATCAGATTATTGGCAGCATAAATTTCGCATTTTTGGCTTTCCCCAAGGACATGATACTGGTGTTTGGGCTGATGGTGAACTGCGTGATGTCCAAGCTACTCGCTGGATACAGATAGAAGCAATTAAAGTTACTGGATATCAAATTGAACCGGGTTTTAGTGGTTCTCCTATTTGGGATGAAACATTACAGGGAGTTGTGGGAATGGCCGTGGCCGCAGAGAAAAAGCGAGAGGGTGTGAAAGCGGCATTTATGATACCTACAACTGTGTTAGTTGAAGCTTGGAGTTTTTTAAATCAAGCTGTTCAACAACAATCAATAAATTCTTCTCCCTCTTTGAGTCGAGTCCAAGAAATTAAAGCTAGGGAATTGAACAAAAGATTAGTAATTTTAGAAGGCGATTATAAAGCCGTTTATAACCAATTGAATTATACAGAAAATGCCGAAAGTCGTAATAACTTGCAGCGACAATTAAACAGGATTGAAAAGGATATGAATGATGTCGTTGAACAGTTAAAAATGATCGGGTGATCACCATTTTAAAATGATAAAATGAAAACGATTTACAAATTTTCATCCTATAGCCGTCAGGAGTTAGAAGCAATGTTTGGATTAACAGAATGGCAACAAACTCGATTTTATCAAGAAGTTAAGGAAGAAGTTAGGGAAGAGATCAAGGAAGAGGTGAAGTTAGAAACGATTCCTAAACTGTTACGTGAGGGGTTAACTGTAGAACAAATTGCTCGTATATTGGAGTTAGATATAGAAGTGGTGAGACAAGCAATCAAAAAGGAAAGTAAATAATTTCCTATGACAAATTCTCATCTATTTATAGGGGTTTAGCAATGATAAATCCCTACCCATCTAATCAAATAATTAAACAATTTTGATAATAAATTATGGTATGGAGATTTTTTATAATATGGCAAAACCTGATGATATTAAACTTGAGCAATTAGAAAAGAGATACAAAGAGCTAAAAAAGGATTATGAAGCACTTTGTGAACAACTTAATGCAACGGGAAATGCTCAAGATAAAAATAACTTGCAGCGACGAATAGACATCCTTTACAAAGAAATAAAGGATACTGATCAGAAAATAGAAGAATTAAAATCTGATATAGAAAATTTTGATTCAACATCTGCACATAGTACGGATGAGCCAAACCCAAATATTATACCAGAATCATATATATTAATTAAAATAGAACCATTACAAACAAAATCAAGATCAAAAAATCCAAGATTTAAAATTAGTGGTTGGGTTATTCCTAATATTCAAAATTATATAATAGATAGCCCATACTATCATACAATTGATATTTGTGATTCTCATGATCAAAGTTTTAAAATTCAGGATATCCCCAAAATTTTAAATTCTCTCTTGACCGAAAAAATAAATGTTTCTCTAGAAAAACATATAAATATAGTATTTTTTCTACCTAAAGAATATCTTACTTATCCTGTTGAACAATGGGAAATAAATGATTTTGGTGAAACAAGTCCTATTGGTGAGAAGTACAGAGTAATTGTTCGAGATGTAGAACGATTAGACAAACAATATCTGAGAGTCAAAAAACAACAGTGGATTGACAAATGGGAGAAATTACAGAATATAAACTGTAATAATTTTCAAAAAATACATGAATATGATGCTAACAGTTTTTCTGCTTTTGTAAATCAAGCAATTGGTATTATTTTAAATATATTTGATGACCATATCAAAAATGATACTGATAAAATTTCTAAAATTTTTGGTTCATTACAGAGTAATGTAATTCCTTTAGCTATATGTCATAGAGATAAAATTTCTTTAACAGATTATCAAAATAGAGAAAATCATGATCTAAACTGCTGTATTTATGAATTACTAGAAAATGTGAGAATAAACCGCTTAGAATCACGAATTAATAATAGTAATAATCATCTATTAGGAAATGATGTTATTCTCATTTGTGAAAATCCTTATATTTTAACACCTGAATCTAACCCAATCATTATCAACAATTAGGTAATAACTATGACTAACGACTGGCAAATATTTAAAGGCAATAATGAAGTTAATGAAAAGTGGATAGAGGAGGGTTCTAAACTTCCAGCACCACCAAGTTGGCGAGATTTTAATAATAGTGAAAGTGACCCCAAAAAAAGACGCGCTGAGACATTTCAAGCCCGTCCAGAAGAGGTAGAATTAGTCAATGCTGCTTTATATTTACGACGACCTTTATTAGTAACAGGTAAACCAGGAACAGGTAAAACTTCTTTAGCCTATGCTGTCGCTTATGAACTAGGATTAGGAGAAGTGTTACATTGGCCAATTACCACACGCACCACATTAAAAGATGGTCTTTATAATTATGATGCCATAGGCAGATTACAAGATGCAAAAGAAAAGGATAATGTAGATAAACTTGGTAAATATTTGAATCTAGGATTATTAGATGAGGCAATACAACATTTACAAGATGTAAAAGATAAAAAATCTAAAGATAATCTAGCAGACATTGGTAAATATATTAATTTGGGTTCACTAGGAACAGCTTTACTACCATCTGATAAACCCAGAGTTTTATTAATTGATGAAATTGATAAAAGTGATATTGATTTACCTAATGATTTATTGCATATTTTTGAAGAGGGAGAGTTTGAAATACCGGAACTAAGACGCATAGCTGATAAATTAGATCAGGTAGAAGTACAGACAGCAGATAAAGATGGAAAAGCTACTATTAAACAAGGTAGGGTTCGCTGTACATCTTTTCCTTTTGTGATTTTAACCAGTAATGGTGAACGAGATTTTCCTCCTCCTTTTTTAAGACGCTGTATTAGATTGGATATTCAAGAACCTAATCAAGAAGAATTAGAACGGATAGTTAAAGCACATCTACAGTTAGATGATAAACTATCTAAAGAAGCAGATAATTTAATTGATCAATTTCTCAAAAAACGTCTAAATGGGGAATTAGCAACAGACCAACTTCTCAATGCTATCTATTTAGTCACTAATGAACAATCCCCCACAGGTACAACTAAAGAAAAGTTGATTAAAGAAATATTAAAATATTTAGATAGTTCACAAGATAGCTAAGAGGACTCATGATTAAGAAGTAAATAATTGTAGGTTGGGTTAAACGAAGTGAAACCCAACATTAGCGGGAGATAGCAAAGTATGGTGTTGGGTTTCGTTCCTCAACCCAACCTACGGTAAACATAGTTTTATATAGGGGGAACGGTAGAACCTAATCAGATAGCTAAGAGGACTCATGATTAACAGATTGATTCGACTTTTAGAACAGTTAGAACTGGACATGAGTGCAGAGGATATTGCTGATGCTCTCTGGTTAGCAAATCAGATAAAATTACCATCAGTAGTTGCACCTGTTGATGAAGTTACGCAATCAAATCAGAGTTCTCAGACTACCGCTAAGATACCACCTAATCTAAGAGAACCTTCAACATCTACAAAATCTGAAAATTCAGATTTTTCTACAGAAGAAAAAACAGAAGCACCCACAGCTAAAGTTTATCTTAAACATGATATAGATTCTAAGCCATCGCCTAATTCTCCTGAAAAACCAACCCCTGAAAAACCAACACCTTCATCATCAGGAGTACCTTTTAAAGCTCCTGCGGTTGCTGCTTTACCTAATGCTTTAGAAATTGGTAGGTCACTCCGTCCATTGATGCGAAAAGTTCCATCTCGGATAAAATTTGTTTTAGATGAAGAAAATACTGTTCAACAAATAGCAGAAAATGATGTTTGGATACCAGTTTTAAAACCTGCGCGAGAACGTTGGTTAGATTTGGTGATAGTTGTTGAAGAAAACCGCGCTACGGTTGTTTGGGAAGAAACTATCAACGAGTTCCGTAAATTAATGGAACGACATGGAGCTTTTAGAAATGTTTATACTTGGAGTTTACGCACAAATGATGGTAAACCGCAATTTTTTAACCAGCAGGGAAAAACTACAAAAAAACAACGTTCCCGCAGTCCCAAAGAATTATTAGAACCTAATGGTAGACGGTTAATATTATTAATTAGTGACTGTGTTTCCTCTTTATGGTGGCAAGGAGAAATACACCAATTATTAGAATTATGGTCTAAACAAGTTCCGGTAACTGTTCTGCAATTATTACCCGAACAATTATGGGAACGCACAGTTTTAGATTTGGGTATTTCCGTTTCATTAAGTGCGATTGAACCAGGTTCACTTAATTCTCAATTGACTGTTCATGATTTCCCTACCTGGTTAAAAGAAAACCCCAATCAAGCATTAAAGTTACCTATTGTGATTTTAGAACCTGAATCTTTAAAATATTGGGCAAAAGTGATGGCTGGTACAGGTACTATGGACACTGTGGGTATTGTATTTATGCCGAACTGGAAAGAATTAATACCTACAGATAAATTATCCAGTTCACAAACAATAGAAGAACCAGAATTATTAGTTAATAAATTAGTTAATAAATTAGTTAATACATTTTATCATAGTGCTTCCCCTCTAGCGAGAAAATTGGCGATTTATATGGCATCTGCTCCGGTAAGTATGCCTGTAATTCATTTAATTCAGGAAAAAATGTTGCCCCAACCAAGGAAGCCAATTATTTTGGCGGAAATTTTTATGAGTGGGTTGTTAGAATTAAGGTTAGTGAGCGAAGAAAATCAACCAGAAATATGGCGATATGAATTTGTAAAAGGAGTGAGAAAAGTTTTACTTCGTTCTATTAGAAAGACAGAAGTTGATGCTGTATTTGAGACTGTTTCTCAATATATAGCTCAGAAAGCTGGCATCCAAATCAAGAATTTTCAAGCTTTGTTATTTGCTAACTCTGACTGGGATGAAAACACCAAAGCAGAAATTCTTCCCTTTGCGGAGATTACTAAGGAAGTATTGCAAAATTTAGGGGGAGATTATGCGCGTTTAGCACAACAGTTAGAACCGGTAGGGGTAATTCATGAATTACCCCTACCAGAAATCAAAACCTTTGAATTTGAATGTGCCACTGTTACTATTAAAGATGATGTACTACAACCTTTTACTTTTACATTTGCCAAAATTGAATTAATCAAAAAATCACAGTTGTTTGGGCTAACACAGAAAACAGAATTAAGTGTTAACAAGTACCAAAAACAAGCACAGCAGTTTATAGAAAACTTAGGAAACGACATTGAATTAGAAATGGTGCTAATTCCTGGGGGAACTTTCATCATGGGTTCACCAGAAAATGAAGAGGGAAGTGGTAGCAGCGAAAGACCGCAACACGAAGTCACTATCAAGCCCTTTTCAATGGGTAAATATCCCATTACCCAGGCACAATGGCAAGCGGTAGCACAGTTACCCCAAGTCAACAAAGAACTAAAACCAGACCCATCGAGATTTAAAGGAGCAAACTGCCCTGTAGAAAGTGTTTCTTGGCATGATGTGGTGGAGTTTTGCGCTAGATTATCAAACTACACCAAAAGACCCTACAGACTGCCCAGCGAAGCGGAATGGGAATATGCTTGTCGTGCAGGAACAACCACACCCTTTCATTTTGGGGAGACAATAACAACGGATTTAGCAAATTATTATGGTAAGTACACTTATGGTAATGGAGTAAAAGGAGTTTATAGAGAAGAAACTACAGAAGTAGGCAGTTTTCAAGTAGCAAATGAATTTGGTTTATATGATATGCACGGCAATGTGTGGGAGTGGTGTGAAGATGATTGGCATAATAATTATGAAAATGCACCTGCGGATGGTAGCGCGTGGGTACGCGACAAGTCTAATAATAATGAAAAGGTGCTGCGCGGTGGTTCTTGGTTCGACCTTCCTGCCGCTTGCCGTTCGGTGCGTCGCTACTATGTTGATGCGGGCTTCGTCGGCAGCTCCTACGGTTTTCGTGTTGTGTGTGGTGCTGCGCGGACTTCGTAGCCCTTTATACTCTTGCCCTTTTGCCCTTTACCCTTCTTTCCTCTACCCTTAGCGAGCGAAGCGAGCTTTAAAAAATTTTTTTGAATTTTTACCCTTTTGAGCAAAGATGAACGAATTACCAATTATTCAAAAAACCTACGATTTAATTAAGTGGTATGTGCCTATTCTTAACCGCCTACCACAGAATCATAAATTTATGCTAGGTAATAGGATAATTACTGGACTTTACGATTTATTAGATGCTTTAATTATTGCTAAATATGCTGTTGATAAACTAGAGCAATTACAGTCATTAAATAGTAAACTAGATATATTACGTCAATTAAAATAAATTATCCTGTTAATCCTAAAATCCTGGACATCCTGATTCTGACATAATTACTTATTTTCTATTAATTTTCTAACAATGCCCAAAACTATTATTAATCGCCATAAAAAAACCGCCCGATATTTTATAGAAAACTTAGGAAACGACATTGAATTAGAAATGGTGCTAATTCCTGGGGGAACTTTCATCATGGGTTCACCAGAAAATGAAGAGGGAAGTGGTAGCAGCGAAAGACCGCAACACAAAGTCACCATCAAGCCCTTTTCAATGGGTAAATATCCCATTACCCAGGCACAATGGCAAGCGGTAGCACAGTTACCCCAAGTCAACAAAGAACTAAAACCAGACCCATCGGAATTTAAAGGAGCAAACTGCCCTGTAGAAAAGGTTTCTTGGCATGATGCGGTGGAATTTTGTGCTAGACTATCAAACTACACCAAAAGACCCTACAGACTGCCCAGCGAAGCGGAATGGGAATATGCTTGTCGTGCAGGAACAACCACACCCTTTCATTTTGGCCAGACAATAACAACGGATTTAGCAAATTATAACGGTAAGTACACTTATGGTAATGGAGTAAAAGGAGTTTATAGAGAAGAAACCACAGAAGTAGGCAGTTTTCAAGTAGCAAATGAATTTGGGTTATATGATATGCACGGCAATGTGTGGGAGTGGTGTGAAGATGATTGGCATAATAATTATGAAAATGCACCTGCGGATAGTAGCAGGTGGATAAGCGACGAGCCTAATAACAACGCGAAAGTGCTGCGCGGTGGTTCTTGGGACGACAATCCTGTAGTTTGCCGTTCGGCGCGTCGCGGCTTTCATGTTGCGGGCTTCGACTACTACAGCTTCGGTTTTCGTGTTGTGTGTGGTGCTGCGTGGAATTTGTAGCCCTTTATACTCTTTCTCTTTTGCCCTTTACCCTTCTTTCCTTTATCCTTGCCTTGACAAAGCTGATTCCGCCATGGCGGAGTCATTCGACACCGCTCAGGACACACAAAGTGCAAGCTTTTTGAGGATCATAGCACCTAAAACCAGGCGGGCAGCGCCGGAATGATATTAATTAATCTGCATCTCGATTTCTAGCTGATTTTGTTGATTTACCACCAGCATTGCGAACATTCATAACTTTACTCAGTAAATCAAACCAAAAGGGCGCTCCCATTGCAATAGCTACACCACTGACTATCCAACCAGATAACATGGTTAATAAACTGATCATAGGTACGCTATTGATCTTCGTTGGATTCCAACCAATTTGATCTTCTAAGTTTTCATTTGTCCAACCTATTGGTAAACTAATTTCCTCTAAAATCTCCTTAGTGTCAATATTTTTGAGGTTGGAAGGATCAGATTGTTGATCTATAGTTTGCACAGCTTTATAAACAATTGCTTCTCGCAAAACTGTATCTTTCGATAAGCGATCAATGATATGAAATGTATCAGCATTAGCACCAAAAGCGAGGAGAATACCAATTAAAATAGCGACTCCTTTAGCATTTCGTTTGTAAACACCACCTGCTCTTTGCATAGAACTATCAAAAGAATTCTCAATTTCTCTCCGTAATATTTCAATACCTTCCTCTGTACTTTTAGCCTTGTATTGCGCTCGCTTGGCTATGTTAGCAATATTTCTCTTCATGCCATCTGGTAAGGTATCTATTAATTCTTTAATGGTTTTATGGCTTTGACTATTTTTATCTTTAAGAGTGATTTGAATTTCCTCAACAACAGTATTACTTGTGTCTAGTAATTGGACAAGTTCGTTCATGTTAGGTTTTAAACCACCGATGATAATTGCTTCTTCAACACTGGGAAAAATGTGTTTTTGTAAAGCTTGCAGTCGCTTCCAAGTTTCTATTAGTATGGGATTTTCATTTTCTATATTCGCCTGAAAGTTATTAATGTATTTATCCAAGCTATCCTGCATTTGACTAACGCTTGTATTTATATCAAACTTGTACTTTTTAAAATCTTTAACAATTTCTGTATATTCTGAAGTGAGAGTTGCTAAATCATCTTTAATATCCTGGGCAATATACTTTGGTAATTCTGTTTCTTGGATTTGTCTGAGTGAGCGAGTTAAAATTGTTTGTAATTCTTGTAACCTTTGGTTTTTAAATTTTTCTAGTCTTACTTCTGTTAGACTATGGATGATTTGTGGCAGTTGTAATTCTTCTAAAAGACTGGTAGCGAAAGTATCACTCTGAATATAAGAAGGCGCACTTTTATCTTGATTAAAAGTCTTATGATTTACCTGTGATTTATTTATTGTTCTTCCGATCTTACTAGTTATATCACCCATAAACCAAGTGAATTTTCTTGGTAACTGGGATAAAATGCCTTTAGCTTCTTGGTTAATACTTTTAATTAAAGGATTGCTATAAATTTTGTTGACCATATCAATTAGATCCTTGGCTTCTGAATTTTTAACATCTCCAGCCAAGAAAATTTCGATTGATTTTTTTAAATGTGCAGCACGCCATTGCAGGATTGTAGCAATCAATTCTTGAATTTCGGAAGCTAACAAGCTTAAAATCAGGTAAATAAAAATTAAACCCAGGGCGATATCTAAAATGACAGGTAGGCGCATTTTCCAAACTCCTTCAGCGTAATTGACCAATTTAACCTTGTATTCTTTATATCATTTAATTGGCAAAAATCTTGTTAAATTGTTTAAAAAATAACTAAAAAATTTTTATGCAAAAAATTATTATTTTTCAGAGAAAACTGAGGTAATTTGGGATCTAGCCATTGCTTGTGAAAATAGTTTGTGAAGGTATGGCAAAATTGGAGATTCGCTCTGGTCTCTATGAAATCAAACCAGTGAGTAAAATGATTAGCATAGAATATGCAAGAAGGACGCTATATTGGGACTCATCTAGAAAAACAGCATCGCACCTCTGGCAGATGGATGGATGGACTATGGTTAATAGGTTTGCTGTTGGTGGCAATATTGCTGTTTAGCATCAATCTTGGCGGACTGCCGCTCACAGATTGGGATGAAGGGACTGTGGCACAAGTTGCTAAAGAAATTTGGCGTGCCAAAGCAGGTTCTATGCACTGGCTTTACCCTACCTTGGGAGGTGAACCATACTATAACAAGCCTCCCCTCATGCACTGGCTAATTGCTTGGGCTTACTCCCTGGGTGGTGTGAATGAATGGACAACTCGCCTACCTGGAGCTATACTGACAGCCATTTCTGTGCCTTTGCTGTATTGTATTGGTAGAGAAATATTTCGCCTCCGTTGGGCTGCGGTTTATAGCGCCTTGATTTATCTGACGATGTTGCCAGTAGTGCGTCATGGCAGATTAGCAACGCTAGATGGCGTAGTGGTAAGTTTGTTAATGGTGATGATTTTCTGTGTGTTGCGATCGCGCCGAGACTTGCGTTATTGTCTTGGTGTCGGTATCAGTTTTGGGCTGATT
The DNA here is from genome assembly GCF_005402885.1 of Sphaerospermopsis reniformis. NCBI lineage: Bacteria > Bacillati > Cyanobacteriota > Cyanophyceae > Nostocales > Aphanizomenonaceae > Sphaerospermopsis > Sphaerospermopsis reniformis. Next base: position 1,298 of record NZ_BJCE01000093.1, on the reverse strand, counting down.
TGCCTAACTAAAGGCATAGTGGGCATATTTTTAGGTGCTATTGCTGTAGTTTTTCTCTTTTGGGATACACCAAGATTACTCACCAGTTACTATCTATGGACAGGAATCTTCATCGGTATTTTACCAGTATTGGGTTGGTATGTTGCCCAACTACTGCGCTATGGTTATCCTTTCTCTCAAATTGATTTAGACGATCAAGCCTGGAATCAGATTGCTGCTGCTAATGGTCAGCCTGAAGCTTCTTGGTATTATTTCCTAGAAATTCTCAAATGGACATGGCCTTGGCTGGTATTTTTACCGCAAACTGTGGGTTTTACCTGGGAAAATCGCAATTTTAGCTGGGCTAAACTCATCCTAGTTTGGATTAGTGTGTATTTACTACTTATTTCTCTGGTTAGCGTCAAACAGCCTTGGTATATTTTACCAATTTATCCCAGCTTTGCTTTAGCCTGTGGTTTCTTTTTAACTCAGAGTGAGAATTGGCGTTTATTCTCATCCTATCCCCGTGCTTGGATAACCAGTTTTGCAGTCTTGGCTTTGGTAGCGTCTGCGGCTAGTATTTATCTGAGTTGGGGTAGTGCAGGTACAACAGACTTGCAGATGATTTTGGCCGCCGTAGCTTTGACTATGACTTTAGCAGCAATTTTGGCAGAACGAGGCGATCGGCAATTTTGGCAAATTTTAATTTGGGGAAGTTATATTTCTCTGTTGTTGTTGATCAAATCTGACTACTGGATGTGGGAACTAGGAGAAGCTTATCCAGTCAAGCCTGTGGCAGCAATGATAGCACGTGCCAATCCGGCAGTTCAGAAAATCTACACATCTTTTCCTTACCCTCGTTCATCCTTGAATTTTTATAGCGATCGCACCATTATTCCTGCTTCCCCCGGCGATCTGCAATATCATTGGCAGTATGATGTGCAGCCCTATTTGCTTGTGAATGCTTCTGCTTTAGAAAATCTCCAATTCCCATCTCTTAAAGTAGTGGGAAAATCCGCCGGTTGGCAATTGATTACAAAAGATACTCAGTAAATCATCCCGGCAGGAGGCAGGAGGCAGGAGGCAGGAGGCAGGAGGCAGGAGGCAGGAGGCAGGAGGCAGGAGGCAGGAGGCAGGAGGCAGGAGGCAGGAGGCAGGAGGCAGGGTGCAGGGGGAAGTTAATAACCCAATGCCCAATCACCAATCACCAATCACCAATCACCAATCACCAATCACCAATCACCAATCACCAATCACCAATCACCAATCACCAATCACCAATCACCAATCACCAATCACCAATCACCAATCACCAATCA
>NZ_BJCE01000092.1:0-20007 GCF_005402885.1 Sphaerospermopsis reniformis | reverse complement strand
ACTGCGGGTAATATTTTTAGCGCTGGTAATGGTTATGATTCTGGTAATATTTCCGTAGAAAGTACCACTGGTGAAATTAACTTAGGAAATTTGCAAAATTATAATAATTATGGTTTTAGTTCTACTGGCGACGTAAAATTGTTTGCAAGTGGTAACATTACTGCGGGTGATATTGTTAACGGTGGTAATGGTTATGATTCTGGTAATATTTCCGTAGAAAGTACCACTGGTGAAATTAACTTAGGAAATTTGCAAAATTATAATAATTATGGTTTTAGTTCTACTGCCAACGTAAAATTATTTGCAAGTGGTAACATTACTGCGGGTGATATTGTTAACGGTGGTAGTGGTTCTCGTTCTGGTAATATTTCCGTAGCAAGTACCACTGGTGAAATCAATTTGGGCAATATTAACGCCAGAAGTGAGGACGTTATCAGTGGAATACAAAAAACAAAGGGTTTTGGACTAGGTAGCGTCACAATAACTGCTAACAATGGTAGTATTAACACTAGGGATATAAATTCTGATTGGCTGGGTGGAGTCACCCTGAATGCTAAAAATGATATTACTTTCGGTAATATTGATGCTTCACTATTTGATGTACGGGAGGGACTCAATTTTACTGGTGGTAATTATCTCAGTGGTGGAGTTAAAATAACTGCTGATAATGATAATGTTATCACTGGTAATATTAACCACTCTACCTTTTTCTCAATTAATAGTCTTGTGGTTCAAGGTCAAAGAATCACCCTAACTAACGGTGGGGTAGCCATAAGTGCAAGAAATAATATTACAGTTGGCGATATCAATACTTCAGGAAGGGTTGTTGGTCTCACTGGAGATGATCAATTTACCAGCGGTAATGTGAAACTAGAAACCACCAGTCCAGCAGGTAGTATCATTCGTTTTAATAGTATTAATACCACTGCAACAAGTGAAATTGAAGGTAGTGTCAAAGGTGGAAATGTAGAAATCCTCACTAATGGATTAATACAAGGAACAGGTAATACCATTAATACTGGTGAATTCTTGATATCTAATGGCGGTGAGACTGCACTTTCTAGCGGCGGTACAGTAACAATTCAACATGATGGTGGACCCAATAATCTACCATTTACTATAGGTGCTATTACAGCAAACGGCATGACAGGGGCTATTAATGCAGGTGCTGATGCGATTATCTCTTCTGGTAGTTTTCCAGTCTTGCCTAATGGGGGAGCAGTAGGTAATACACCTAGCAGAATCACTATTAATTCTGTCAACACCCCACCAAAACTAACTGTTACCTCTCCCATCGCCTTAAATGCTCAACCAGGTGTACCTGTTGATTTCACCTTTACAGCAGAAGTTGAAAATGTCAATCAAGATAATCTCACCGTCGTGATTGATGCCATAGCGGGTACACTCAGGCGTGGTAATACTGTGTTAGCGCCTGGAGATATTCTGACTATAGGCGAAACCCTAAATTATACGCCACCAGACAATATTACTACCAGCGGTAACGTTGAGGCTTTTAGGATCAACGTTAGTGATGGAGTTTCTTTTTCACCAATAGCAACCCCTATCGCTCAAGTAGTGGTAACACAACCACAACCACAACCACAACCACAACCACAACCACAACCACAACCACAAGAAGAAAATATTAAAGAAATTGTCCGCCAGACAGAACAAGGGACTAGTACGGTATCAAATACATCTTCGTCTGTTCAAACAACTGAAACAACTGAAACTAATGAAACTACAGAAGATACTGATCAGATTCAGATACAACAAGTAACTGGTACGCAATTAGATAGTAATACTATTTCTGAACAGATTGTTGATTTAGAAAATGATTTCAGCAATACTTTTGCCAATCGCTTAGGTGTATCAGCACCTGAAATCACAACAAGAGAAGATGCTATTAAGAAGGTTCGCCAGATAGAAGAAACTACTGGTATAAAACCTGCGTTAATCTACCTGAGTTTCGTACCTGTGGAAACCTCCCTTAACAAAAACACTCCGACTAAAGTGTTAGACACCAAAGCCGAGAGGAACAATTATGAGTTAGAAATATTAGTAGTGACTGGTAAGGGAGATCCCATCCGTAAACGTATATCTGGAGCAACTCAAGGTAAGGTTTTACAAGTGGCTCAAGAATTTCGCAATCAAATAGTCAATCCCCAAAATCGCCGCCGCAATGGTTATTTAAAGCCATCTCAGCAACTTTATGATTGGATCATTGCTCCTCTAGAGGCAGACTTAGAAGCAGAAGGTATTAATAACTTAGTCTTCATCCCAGATGTGGGCTTGCGTACAACACCTATAGCAGCCTTTCATGATGGTAAACAGTTTCTCATAGAAAAATACAGTGTTGGCTTAATGCCTAGTCTGAGTTTAACCAATACCGTTTATACTGACATTAAAAACTCGCAAGTGTTGGCTTTTGGAGTGTCCCAAAGCACTCAGGGACAAACCCCATTACCATCTGTTCCTTTTGAGCTATCAAAAGTATCTCAACTCTGGTCAGGTAGATCATTATTAGACAAACAAGCAACTTTAGACAATCTGAAAACCACCCGTCGTCAACAACCCTTTGGTATTCTTCATCTAGCAACCCATGCTGATTTTATTCCCGGACCGTTGAGCAATTCCTATATTCAATTATGGGATGACAGGTTACGCCTAGATCAACTCCGGCAATTACAGTTGAATGACCCCCCGGTGGAGATGTTGGTGCTAAGTGCTTGTAGAACTGCTCTGGGTGATGAAGAAGTAGAAATTGGCTTTGCGGGTTTAGCTGTACTCGCAGGGGTGAAAACCTCTATCGCCAGTTTATGGGCAGTTAACGATACCAGTACGGCAGCGTTAATGACAAAATTTTATGAATCTCTCAAGACTGCTCCTATACGTGCAGAAGCGCTAAGAGATGCCCAAGTGTCTATGGCTCAAGGAAAGATTTATATTCAGGATGGTCAGTTGCGGGGTTTAGAAGAAGTCCCCAGTATAGTCTTACCTGCTGAAATTACGGTGGGAACTGATGAACAACTGACCCATCCTTATTATTGGGCTGCATTTACCATGGTAGGTAGTCCTTGGTAGTTTTAATTGCTGTGCTGCTTGATGGAAGCAGCACAATTGAGTTCCAACTGATTATTAATTTTCGGGGGTACAACAAGATAAAAGCGGCTCCTGAGCTACTGCTTGCAGGTCTACTGATGTCAGTAAATCTATCCAATACTTTTTAACTTGGGAATCATCAGGATTTTGGCGACGTAAATTAGCTAAAATACTGACCGCATTTTCCCACAATCCAGCAGTTGCATAAAGCACTACTTGTTCTAAAGGTTGGGTACTCTGTTTTATCTGGTAAGAGAGGTTGTCATTTGTTACTAAGTTAATTTTACCGTCTAAGTACAAATCTTGATCACGATTAGCAAAATCACAAACCATGGAAAACCCCCAGGTATATTGTTTCTCTGGTTCTAATGATGGTTGATCAGTAGGTATAGTGATACTGACAATACCTCCCTGTGTCACAGATTTAATAGTCTTTTTATACAAGGTTTTATCGTTTTCATTATCCCACAAGACAAATTCCAGTCCTTGTAGTGGTTGAGCAGTTTCAGGAATGTAAAAGAAGAACGTGGGATGTGGCGATACAGTCTGTGCTTCGTTGTCTGTAGGTATTAGGGCTACAGCATTCTTGCTGTTTAAGAAGCAATTTCCTCTGGTTGCAGCTGCTCTTAGTCTATTAGGTCTCCCTGGTACAAAGGCAATTAAACTGCTGTCTGTTTCAATGTAACTACTGACATTCCTGATTGCAGCTTTTGCATGGCTATCATCAGGACGTAGTTGCAGTGCTTGCTGGAAATATTGTAAGGCTCTGCGGTAGTTTCTCTTTGCAGTTTCTCTATAACCAAGTTGCATATACTGGTCATAATTTGAAGGGGTTTGTGCTATGTGAATTGGTTCGTCTGTGGCTAACACCTGAGTCTGATGAACAATATCTAAGGGTAGGGACACCAAACCGGCTAAAAACACCACTGTCCAGAGTTTTAGTTTCATATAATACATATACTGTAAGTTAACTGAGGGTGAGCCACAATACAAGCATGAGGATTACCAAGTATAATACTTAATTTTCGCTCTTAATGTTCCCAATTTTGCTTATATAGAGAAAAAACTCTAGGAGTTTTTCTTTCTAAAGATAAAAAACATCACTTAGTTTGTGTTTTTATTTATGGTAAGATAGTATAAATGTTTATTTATCATTATTCAATGAGATTGAACTACCGTAAGCTTAAATGCCTTTGGATAAAGAATACTCCTAATTAGTTTAATTGAATTGTAACGTAAATTTATAAATTATGGATATTCAACAAGCCTTAGTCTTTGTTGATACTTTGATTTTTGAGAAAACAGGTAAGCATCTCACCGATGTGCAACGACTACTTCTGTCTTCGTCTTTATCAGATCGGCAGCTACGTTACCATGATATCGCCAAAAGCTACGGTTATTCGGTAAATTATCTCAAGCAAGATATTGGACCTAAGTTATGGCGGTTGCTTTCGGAAGTGTTTGGTGAAAAGGTGAGTAAAACCAATTTTCGCTCCGCCTTAGAAAGAAAATGGTATCAATCAGATAACACTGTAATTGAACGTAATTTACCTCTCCAAACCTTTACATATAAGGTGAAACCAACGGAAGATTTATTATTGACAAATGGGATTCACACCCGTATCAGTGAAACGAAAACATACCAAGACTGGGGAGACGCACCTGATGTCACGGTTTTCTACGATCGCACTCAGGAATTGGATGCACTAAAAAAATGGATAGTTAATGATGGTTGTCGTTTAGTAGTCTTGCTGGGAATGGGAGGAATAGGTAAAACCCATCTCAGCGTCAAGTTAGGACAAGAAATTCATAGTCATTTTGAATATTTGATTTGGCGATCGCTAGTTTCGGCACCTTCTTTACAACAATTAATACTAAATATACTAAAATCTTTAACTCAAGGAAAAGACAACAATTTACCCATCAGACTTGAGGAGCAAATTTCCACCCTCATGCAAGTTCTGAAAACCAAACGCTGTTTATTAATCTTGGATAATGCTGAGACAATTTTGCAAAGTGGTGTTTTAAGCGGTCAATATCAAACAGGTTACGAATATTATAGAAGCTTTTTTCAAGCTTTAGGACAACGTCAGCATAACAGTTGTGTAATCTTAACTACGCGAGAAAAACCCCAAGAAATTAGCTTAATGCAAGGAGACACCCTACCTGTACGCTGTCTAAAATTAGCAGGATTAAGTTTGGCAGCAGGACAGCAACTCTTACAATTAAAAGGATGTTTTTTAGAATCGGAGGTATCCTGGCAGAAGGTTATTAAACAATATAGTGGTAATCCTTTAGCCTTGAAAATAATTTCGGTAATTGCCAAGGATTTATATGATGGGAATATTTCGGAGTTGCTCAGAAGTAAATCTTTAGTAATAGGGGAGATTAATGAGGTTATAGAGGAACAATTTAATCGATTACCTCTTGGTGAAAAAAACTTTCTATACTGGTTAACTATACAAGAAGACCAAGATCAAGTCAATTTGAAACTTGACATTCCAGGAATTTCACCGCAAAATATCATTGCAAGTATTCGCTCGCTGTTGCATCGTTCTCTCTTGGAGAAGAAAAACAGAAAATTATTTTTACAACCAGTTGTGAGGGAATATATACAAAACAAAATAATTGAGATAATCATAGAAGAAATACAGAGCGAAAAAATAGAATTATTAAATCAATATCCTTTACTTAAATCCTCAGCCAAAGAGTATATTAAGCAACGTCACATACAGGTATTTATTCAACCTTTGTCAGAGAGGTTGTTAAGCTTATATAAAAATCTCAAGAACCTGGAAGTGAAATTGCAAAAAATTCTGGTCAATCTGCGTGATAACGCTACTTTAGAACCTGGATATGCGGCTGGAAATATAATTAATATTTTATGTCACTTGCAAATTGAACTCACTGGCTATGACTTGTCTGAGCTAACTGTTTGGTCTAGTTGTTTACAAACAACTAATTTACAAAATGTTAACTTTAGTTATACTGATCTGAGTCAATCGGTATTCGCCAAACAGTTAACCAGCGTTTTATCTTTGGCTTTCAGTCCCAATGGTAAATTACTGGCTACAGGAGATGTAAATGGGGAAATTCACTTATGGCAAATTGATAATGGTCAGGTAGTTTTTAGCTGCAAAGGACACGCCGGTTGGGTACATTCTATTAGTTTTAGTCCCGATGGAACAACACTCTGTAGTGCCAGTAGCGATCACACTGTGAAATTGTGGGACGTGTTTGATGGTAGTTGTCTGACAACCTTAACAGGTCATCATCAGCGAGTGCGTGCAGTTGTTTTTAGTCCTGATGGTAGGATGATTGCCAGTGGTAGCAGTGATGGTACAATCAGGCTGTGGGATACTAACACTCGTCAATGTTTCCAGGTGATTTTAGGCCATGAAAGTTTTATTTGGTCTGTTGCTTTCTCCCCCGATGGTAGGATGATCGCCAGTGGTAGTGAAGATAAGAGTGTTAAACTCTGGGATGTGGACACAGGGGAATGTCGGCAAACACTACTAGGACATGATCGGTGGGTGCGATCGCTGGCTTTTAGTCCCGATGGTAAGCGGTTAGTAACTGGTAGTGGCGATCGCAGCCTGAAAATTTGGGAAACTACCACTGGTAAATGTGTAAGAACATTGACAGGACATACTCAAAGAGTGCGATCGGTAGCCTTTAGTCCTGATGGTCAGCTAGTAGCCAGTGCTAGTGGTGACCACACAGTCAGATTGTGGAGTCTTGCTGATGGAAAATGCTTGAAAAATCTCCACGGTCATAATAGTCTTCTGACCTCCGTAGTTTTTAGTCCTGATGGCGAAATCTTAGCCACTGCTGGGGAAGATCGCTCTGTACGACTATGGGAAGTCAGTACAGGTAGCTGCATTGATATTTGGCAAGGTTGTGGTGGTTGGATTCAATCGGTGGCCTTTAGCCCTGATGGTAAAATCCTAGCCAGTGGTAGTGAAGATAAAACTGTCCGATTGTGGAATCTGCAAACAAATGAATCTTCAAAAACTCCACCTGATGCAATGGTTTTACAAGGACATCAAGGGTGGGTGTGTTCTGTAGCTTTTAGTCCTGATGGCAAATATCTAGCTAGTGGTAGCAGCGACTATACTATAAAGCTGTGGGATATCCATACTGGTCAATGTCTCAACACCTTGCAAGGACATAGCCGCTGGATTCGTTCAGTAGCCTTTAGTCCCAATGGACTAACCCTAGCCAGTTGTAGTGGCGACTACACCATTAAATTATGGGATATGATTACCGGAAACTGCCTAACAACTTTCCAGGGACATCAAGGTTGGCTGTGGTCTGTTGAATTTAGTCCTGATGGAGTAATTGTAGCCAGTGGTTCTGAAGATAAAACTATTAAACTATGGGATATTACCACGGGTAACTGTATAAATACCCTAGTAGGACATACTAGCTGGGTACAAGGAATTTCTTTTAGCCCCGATGGTAAGTTTTTAGCAAGTGCAAGTTGCGATTGTACGATCCGTTTGTGGGATGTGGCTACAGGAGAATGTCTCAAAATATTACTAGGACATACTAGTTGGGTGCAGTCAGTAGCATTTAGTCCTGATGGCAAAATTTTAGCTAGTGGTAGTTGCGACCAAACCGTAAAGCTGTGGAATCTGAATACTGGTAAATGTCAGCAAACAATATTAGCCCATCAAAGTTGGGTGTGGTCGGTGGCTTTTAGTCCCGATGGTAAGATTTTAGCCAGTGGGGGACAAGATGAAACTATGCGACTGTGGGACATTCACACGGGACAATGTTTACAGATATTGAGAACAAAACGACCCTATGAAGGGATGTGTATCCAAGGCGCAACTGGTTTAACGGATGTGCAAAGAGAGACGTTAAAATATTTAGGCGCTGTGGATTAAACTGGATTAAATTAGTCTCCCTTAACAATCCGTGTTTACCAGCCACGACACCAAATTTCATGTAGGTACAAGGGCGGGTAAAGATACCCACCCCACAAGAGTTTTATCATTCAATCTGTACTTCAGATTCGGTGCAAGGTGCTGTGAGTAACCGTCAATGAACTTTCTGCTTTAATTTTACCAGGGTATTCCCCATACGCATCATCAGTTGTCTGGGTTGGGTGCTTTTTGGCTGATGATCATTTCCCTGACGGCATTGAGCAATTTCCTGATCTAAGATGATTTTAAATAGCTCGTCATGAGGCAAAATAAAAGCCAGGGGATCGGAAATTAGTTTTTCATCTGGACTGAGTTCTTCTTCAGGTTTAATTATCCCTTGAGCAGTTGGTAAGTATATTCTTTGAAAGCGGCGATAATAACCACCCAAAAATGCATAATCCCATCCCTTAATTCTTTTGATCATCCCATAAAGACTTGAAGCAGTAATATAAGTAAATAAGTTGGCTAAGGGATTCCTACCTTCTTGAGCCTGAATGTTAGTTTCTGAAAAAACAAAATTCCAGATTTTAGATTCGTCAGGGAAAATAACTTCTAATTGGTAAATTACCTGCCATCGACAATGTTCTAAAAACAGTAAGTCCTTGTTTGTGTTAATGAACTCAAGCAGATCACCGCTAATCTTCTGGATAATTGTCTCTTTCATATCATTGAGACTATAATTATCAGCATTGACATCTATCATGGGATTGCCAACCCGTACAGGTGAAAAATCTAAATCTTCTCTTTCATCTCTTTGATCAGAAATCCGATTAACAAAGTTGCATTGTCCTTTTAGGTGATTAAATTTGTTATGTTCAAAAGCCAACACATCACCAGGGTCTAGAGCAAATATATTCTCACCTATTTGAGGACAAGCCATTTTGACATCATGACAAAACCTTTCTCGCGTCACGGGAAAAACAATTTTATTTAGCCATGAAGCACCTGCATTATATCTAAAACCATTAGCACCAGGAGCAACGGCTTTAGGCTGTAGGTTACTAATGGTCTTGAGTATATGACTATAGTCAGAATAGGGAAAGGACAAATTTAAGTTTGTCTGATAGTTCATCTCCAACATGGGTTGCCATTCCGCCAAGAGAAAATCTATCTTTTCATAGCGAGATTTAACTACGCGAATAGTATCGAGACTGACAACTGTATCAACTTGATTCCAAAAACATCCCGATTCGTCGGCAAAAATGATGCCATATTCAGGTACTCTATTTTCGGAACGGGTTGTTAGTAAACTCGTAGCACCGAATTTTACTGTATTAAAATCCCGTAAAGGATAGATGTGTGAATATCCCAATTTCCGCAAGCATTCTTCTATCAACTTGTCTTCTGGAATGAGTACATCCACAGTTTTTGGTAAATATGCCAGAGAACGAATATGAAAGTGATCTAAATGTTGATGGGAAATAATTAATAGATCAAAATCGGGAATATTCTCATGAATTACCTCTCTTTTAGGGCATACATCAAACAAGGATTCTTGGTGAGGGTCCCAGAGAACCGGATCCATCAAAATTTTACAGTCTTGTGTTTTTACGAAAATAGAGGCATGGCCAATGAAGTGAACTTCCATATTATTATCATTCAATTATAGGACTCGTATTTGATTTGTGAAATTATCAGTGAGGAAAGGGAACACACCCAACACACAAAAAACAATCAAATCCAGTTCCCTGCCCTTACAAGCCCCTTACAAGGAGAGGGTTAGGGTGGAGTCAAACAATGTTGATACACTAATCATGACTTTCCAAACATCCTCTTAGGATTGGATTGCTATATATTGCTAGTGTTTGCTTTGTGCAATTTTTTGGGATAAGATTAAATTTGCCATCTTAAGAGAACGATACTTTTCAGACATGGCTTGGTAATTTTCTTCATCTCCCATCTGCCGATAAATTTTCGCTAGAACCTTCACAGGTGGACTTAATACTGGCATTAATTCGCTGACTGGCAGAAAATGTTCACAAGCCTGTTTTAAATTGCCCTGTTTAGCGTAGATTGTCCCTAGTAGTGAATGAGCATGACCAGCACTTATCTCATCTTCTAATGCCGCCTGCAAAAATGTAGTTGCTCGCTGCGTATATCCTGCATATAAAAGCAGTTGACCTAAAATCAAGTCAAGTTTTGGGTGTCTATTACCCATTTTTTGATTATAAATTTGGTGGTGCTTGAATACCTGGCGAAAATTACCAAGTTTTCCCGATAAAATACCTAACATCAAGTGAGAAATTGCCAACTCCTCTGGAGTGGTTTCGCTGCTTTCTAGCTGGTTTTCCAATTCTTTCAAGTTATTCTCGTCAAATTTTAACTCCCTACTATCTAATTGGCAAATAGAACGCAGGACGTTGTGACGATAATTAACATCTAAATCCCCTGCTTTGTTTTGATAGGATTGCACAAGTTGACTGTTAGTTTCTATCAAGCTCAGTAGATAGTAAGTTGCAGCACATTCAGGGAATTTTTCTAGTTCTTGAATACAACCCTCTCTCGCAGCTTCAGTATTTCCTTGTCGCAATTTCTCATCCATGTTAAACAAGCGTGAGTAATGGCTAGAAAGTTGGTTATCACCTTGCCATAAAGCAGCAAGGTAGTCCGCAAAGAAACGATAGCGTAAAGGTGTATAACCACTACTAACTGAACGAGTTAGTGTCACAAAATCCGATGTTAAAGGCAATTGTTTTAAAACAGTAAATACTGCTTGAGGATCGATCCAGGGTTCATCTGCGGGTAATTCAACGAAATAGTCAATATCAATATCAATGAGGCTGTCTGCTGGTAGTTCTAGGTTAACAAGATCAGTATATTGACAAGCCACCATATCTAATCCCAGAAGTTTGCCTGTTAACATATTATCGACCATCTGAAAACTCGATAAATCTTCGAGGCTAACTCCTTCCATAGATTCCAACATCCGCATAAATTCTTCAGGAGTTTTCCCTTCTCCATTTTCTTGATCATTTGGAGGAGGACCAACCCAAATCAGACGGGAGATCATACCTAATCGGTAAGCTGGATATAAGAAATCTTCAATACTATAGCTGTAACCCATATCTGGGAGAGTGTGATGGGGCTTCTCCAATTTAGCTAATTCAGCTGCTGTTCTACACTGCTCCAGTGCTTCAATTCTTTTCTGGCTAACTAGTTGAACGTCTATATGTGCGTCTAAGTAAATTAAAGTTTTACCTTGAATTCCCCGTTTTTTCCATTCTTGTAAGACAGAGGAATGCTCCTCAAATATTATAGGTTGCATGACTTTTTTGATTATGGTTGTGGTTGGCTCACATGATGATTGGATTATATAGCAAGTTCTATTTTAATTAAATGAACCGTGACAAAATATTATGCAATTAATCATGATACATAACTTTCCTGAACTTTCCATAACTTTTTTTTCCTCAACTCCTGAACTTTCCATAACTTATATAAATTGCTATAGGAACAAAAATAATTTATAAGAATATATATCTCACAAAAGATAACTTGATTAATTAGTCACTAGGAGATAGAAGATGTCGAAAGAAGCTGTTGAAAAACTATTTATGGCTGCTAGCGAAAATCCTGATTTGATGGCGAAGCTAGAAAGTGCCGATTCCTATGCAGAAGCTGTAAGTATTGGTGCTGAGAATGGCTTTAACTTTACCGAGGAAGAAGCGGAACTTTTCCTCGCTGAATACGGCCTCGATAAAGGATTAAATGGAGAGTTGTCGGAAGAAGATCTAGAAGCTGTAGCTGGTGGTGCAGTCACCCCTTACACACCTACGATCGCAAAGGTGACCTTTTCCATAACAAGTAGGATCCGGATCCGACGTTGGTAAGTTGTGAACTAGATTTTCCTACCCAGGATGTCAGTTCGTTGCTCAGATGAACTCACTTGAGGTGATTAATAAAATATTTCGCAAAAACAGGGTATATTATCTAGCTAGTATACCCTGGTTTGTACGTATGTTAAGGTTCGATCGCCATAGAATCCCTCTATCCGATACAAAAAAGCTAGAACCACGGAAAGATGAGGGTTTTACCCCTCATCCAAGGATAAAACCTGCTCGTTGTTTCTCTTCTGGTGCTCCTGTGTACACAGATTAACTTAGGTATAATTATTAACTTAATGTGTGATAAACATCAGATTAATCACTTATTCCCAAAGCAACACAGATGGTAACTGCTGAGAATAGGCTAATCTTAAAAGCTGGTAGCCGATACCAGATAAACCCTGAAAGAATCCCGGATTGATCATATGAGGGGAACCGTGAACACACAGGGTAAATCTTCCCTGAGAGTGAGCATTTTTCAGCACTAGAGCCGTAGCTTGATAAGCATTGGTGAGCAAATTGGGACAATTCAAGATTTGAGCCGCCACTAACAGGGTTTCAATTCTGCCAAAATTACCCCAACAAAGAGAGTCAACCCCCCAAATCATGTACTTTTGCGTAGTTTCCAAAGCGGTGGTAATTTGCTCACGAATACTCACCGTATCTAAAACCGATAGTCCCCCCAAGCGGGCTAAAGCGATACCTGCAGCCCCATGAGCCCAACTGACTTGAAATTTAGGTTCTGGTGAACGCAGATCTAACCAGTTTTGTTGTTCAGGGGAAAACATTGTTTGTTCATAGGCGATCGCCTCTTGAGCAGCTGCTAACCAGCGATAATCTTGGGTAACAGCATACAATCTTAGTAGAGCATAAGCAACTCCTGCAGCACCCTGAGAAAAACCTGTGAGTAAGCGATGCTCAGAAGTTTTCCCAGTTCTTGGTTGCTCCTGATTCCCCGTTTGATGGTTGAGTAAATGTTCCCCGCAAGCTATAGCCAATTCTAAGACTGGAGAGGGTGTAATTTTGTCCCCAGCTGCAAACAAGCTTAAAAGTCCGAGAATTGTTCCAGCAGTTCCCCCCACCACATCAAAAATTTTATCGTTTGTAATCTGTTCTGGAGTAATCAGAGCCGTGAATTGGTGCGCCTCATCTAGTAGGGAATGTTCATCAAGTAAGTCACTGATACGAACCAACCCATAGATTATGGATGCTATACCCCCAGCACCACCAATTCCTAACTCCTTGTGCAATGATTGGGAACTTTTATCAGATGTTAACCCTGGAACTACCTGACGGAGTGGGTGGAGGCTTTTTAAGGACAAGTCCCGCCATTGTGAATCACCAGTCACCTTAGCCAAAGCCGCCAGAAATAAGCTCACCCCCACACAACCATCATAAAGGTTTAACCCAGAATCTTGGATATAGAAGTTTTGATGACTATGGTCATATCCCATCCCCAGCCAAGCTATACTCTGATCAGATGTTGGCAGCAAATTCTGCTCAAAGGTGCGAGCAATCTTAACCGCTTCAGTTAACAGAGTTGCTTGTGTCAGCACATCCTCTGAGATTGTCCCGGTAAACGGACAGCTAAGGATATTGAATTGATCAAGGTGCGGCTCCTCAAGAAATCGTGAACACAGACAAAAAGCAATAACCCGGCTTTGAAACATTAAATCTGTTTCATCTAAAGACTTCACTCGCTGGATAACGCGCTCAAAACTAGATTTTTCTAGCAGATTATGAATAACATTACCATTGCATAAATGTAAGTCTCGACTGGAGGTATTCGCCCTGAACATAGGGATATCCATCTGCTCCATGTCCTGCTTTTCTGCTGCTAACATTCCCCAAAACTCAGGCTGATGAGAGTCTGTCAAAAACCCCCGACTTAATACATCTAACTTGACACTGCGAGCCATACCCACTTCCATAAAATCTGGGTGGTATAAGTTGCGCAAAATCGCATCATAGACTCTCGTATTACGAAACACTAGACGACACTCCTGATCAGCGAACTGCATCAAGGACTTGTTGTCACATAGCAGATGTTCTCGATGCTTCATCACCCAACGATACATCTGCTCAAATCCGCTGATAACCTGAGTAATATAACTTTTCGGCTCCACAAAAGTTCCGTTTAAAGTAGGTACATTGCTTTCAGCGGTAAACTTCACCGTTTCATAGTCTACCTTCATCCCATCAGTGTTGATGTGCCTCCATTTGGGGATTTGTATAGTTTGCTCCTCTACTTTCCCTAAACCACTCATATCAATTGACATGAGTTCATTGGCAATTAATATTTCTTTGGCGGGTAATAGAGCAGTACGCAATACAGAATCTGCCAGTTTTTGACTTATTTGGGGAATACTATCTATTGAGGGTGAAATTTTGATTTCTGGGTGTAGCAATGTTTCCATGTCAATCAGCACAGGATACTCACCACAAGCAATCAGGTTTTCATAGTGGCAGTCTTTCCCCTCTAAAATATGAATCAAACACATCAACATTCCCGATCGCTGATAAAATCGGCTTACCTCCTCCTCTGTGTCACAGGGTAAGGACTGAATATATTCTACCCAACCATGGGTTGAGTAATTTAATACCTTTGGTGATTTTAATTTGAGGTCAATTCCCTGTTGATTGCACCATTGCAGTAAATTACCAAAAGCAACTTCCAAACCTATGTCCCTGGGTTTATAAACCACTTTTAACCCAGTATCAAAGGTGAGAGCTGCTACTGTGCGCCCCCTCTTGTGACCATCAGACAATCCCGGCGCAATGTCCACAACCTGACTCAAGGGTTCATGGGGGGAAAAATACTCTTGAATTTCTGACCAATCAGTTACTAAACGGTTCAACAGTTCCGAGGTAGACTCAACCCAAAACTCAATGGTCATAGCCACCAAGCGACCTAAAACGCTATATTTCTCAAACAGCGACAGCAGCCCATCTTGACAGTGTTTGTGGATAAATGCTTGGTATTTATCCCGTTGAGAACTTCCTTTAACGGAAAGAGCAAAGAAGTCTCGAAAGGGATTTCCCGATCTGCGAAACTCGTTAAACTCCTGCATTAAAGTGGGCGCAAATACCTGACACAGAGATTCTAGTAATTTGCTTTCTAAGATAGTTTGGACTTGACTGGTGATTAAGTGGGTGTATTTGTCCTGGTCTGGGAGTGCATTCTTGAGCAAACTTCGCGCTACTTGCAGACAGGGAATATAAAAGTCTGCAAATGGAATTGGGGTTTCAGGAATTATGGAGGGTTCTGGTTTCCCACCGGAGGAGGAAAATTCTTGTGTAGCTGCAATAACTTGTTTTAGGATATTTGTCCATATAGGTAGGGTCTGCGGCTCAATACAATCATATTTAATAACTAGCCAACGAACTGTCTGTTCACTTAATCCATCCCATACCAACCGCCGGTGAAATTTTTCCCTATCTCCTTTAGCAGCTACCTCACACCATAACTCTAGTCTGCTTTCAATTTCTGCTTGCTCCTCTGCACTCAGATCATGATTAGTCACCTCATGAGTAGATATAGCGTTTAAACACTCTGATAAATTACTAGCTTTGATGGCGATCGCTTTGAGAATATCTGTAGATGAATCAGTTAATAACATAGGGTTATGCAAAATATAGGAATTACCTTAAAATCACCTTTAACTTTTGTTTACAGGTATATCAAACTGCGTAATTATTCTCAGTTGCTTTACAATGTAATTCAAGATTTTTATGTCCTATAGTATAACATAATATGTACATTGGTAACAGCAATATCTATTACTATTATTGTGTCACCAGATGCAGCTAATCTTTTTTTCTCCTCATTTTTTTCTGAATATGATCTTTATAGTGACGAAAATCAACGGTGTTTTACCACCAGCTACAGCCTCTAATTCTTCATCCGACAATTCTCCGGTAGTTTGATTTTGCTCAAATTCTGCTTGACGCTTTTGAATTTCCGCCCACAGTTCATCGGATGAGAAGTCATAACCCTTAGAGTTAGCTAACTCTGTCACTGCTTCCCGATCATTTTCAGCTTCTAAGGCCTTAGCTAATTCAGCTTGTAGAGCCTCGTCTTCTGAGATTTGATTGAGAAATTCTTCAACTTTTGTGTTTTCCATGAATTTATCCTCTTGATAATTTTGTTTAGGTTGTTAACTTATGTGAATTATTGACTACACTTAAGTGTTGTTAGTAAAGTCCCAAGTGGGAGTTTTAGCAACTGTTTTTTAATTCACATATTAGACTTCTCCGAAAAAGATGTAGGGACAATTCATGAATTTTCCCTACCAAGGGTTTCAGGTTATGCCTTTTTAATTTTCGGACAGGTCTATTAGACATTTTCCTTAGTTCATTGACACATTGATATCTGCATTGGTAACAAACAGCAATATCTATTACTATTATTATGTCACCAGATGCAGCTAATCTTTCATTCGACAGTTACTTAGTAAGTTATTGATGCGGATTTAGTCTCTTACCACTTAATTTTTGATACACCTATGCCCACACCAATACCCGCTAGACCAGCACCAATAGCTTTCGCTGCAAAAATAAAAGTAGGTGAGATCCCACCAGCTATAGCCTCTAGTTCTTCATCCGACAGTTCACCCTCAGCTTGCTTTTGCTCAAATTCTGCTTGACGCTTTTGAATTTCTGCCCACAGTTCCTCTGAAGAGAAGTCATAACCTTTAGAATTCGCCAACTCGGTCACTGCTTCCCGATCATTTTCAGCTTCTAAAGCCTTAGCTAAATCTGTTTGTAGAGCCTCGTCTTCTGCAATTTGGTTTAGAAATTCTTCAACTTTATTAACAGACATAATTCCCTATTTTCTCCTCAATTTTAATCACTACAGCCTGAAAAAACAGCAATCATTACCACTTGATTTTCGGTCCCAAATCCTTGCCTATCATATACCCTACCTTAAAGATGCCGAGAAAAAGAGGTGTTCCGCCACCAGCTACAGCCTCTAATTCTTCATCTGAAAGTTCTCCATCAGCTTGCTTTTGCTCAAATTCTGCTTGACGCTTTTGAATTTCTGCCCACAGTTCATCGGATGAGAAGTCATAACCCTTAGAGTTAGCCAACTCTGTCACTGCTTCCCGATCATTTTCAGCTTCTAAGGCCTGAACTAATTCAGCTTGTAGAGCCTCGTCTGCTTCAATTTGATTGAGAAATGCTTCAACTTTTGTGTTTTCCATGAATATGTCCTCTTGATAATTTTGTTCAGGTTGTTAACTTATGTGAATTATTTACTCAACTTCAGTGTTGTTACTGCCCCATCAATTAGGAGGTTTAGCAATCTTGTTTGATTGACATAACGCTTAAGGTAGATACTAAAACTACTTCAATGCCTAAGTCAATACATAAAAGTTCAGGAAAGTTCAGGAGTTAATATCTAAAAGTTCAATTTTAGAGTGTGTCATAATAGGAATTTGGTTTGGTTTCTGTTAATGGTGGCGTAGCCAATCCGTATCTATTTGTGTAGGCTCTTAATAGACATCTCCAGGAAATATATGAGCAGTTTTTATAACCCTTGTATAGATGATGTATGCAACATCTCTAAATCTCTAAATCAATTACTGGAGATGTCTATTGACACATTAATATCTGCATTGGTAACAGCAATATTTATTACTATTATTGTGTCACCAGATGCAGCTAATCTTTCACTCTATACTACTCCGTAACGTTACTTGTGCTTTACCATTTTGGTCTTGGTAAACTGGGAGTAATTGCAAAAGTTAACTTGATTGAAAGCTTTATAGTGGGTGATATACCACCAGCTACAGCCTCTAATTCTTCATCCGACAGTTCACCATCAGCTTGCTTCTGCTCCAATTCTGCTTGACGCTTTTGAATTTCCGCCCACAGTTCATCGGATGAGAAGTCATAACCCTTAGAGTTAGCTAACTCTGTCACTGCTTCCCGATCATTTTCAGCTTCTAAGGCCTGAACTAATTCAGCTTGTAGAGCCTCGTCTGCTTCAATTTGATTGAGAAATTCTTCAACTTTTGTGTTTTCCATGAATTTATCCTCTTGATAATTTTGTTCAGGTTGTTAACTTATGTGAATTATTGACTACACTTAAGTGTTGTTACTGCCCCATCAATTAGGAGGTTTAGCAATCTTGTTTGATTGACATAATGCTTAAGGTAGATACTAAAACTACTTCAATGCCTAAGTCAATACATAAAAGTTCAGGAAAGTTCAGGAGTTAATATCTAAAAGTTCAGGTTTAGAGGGTGTTCTAGAAATATTGACTTAGCCCACTCAACATAGGGGAGTTTACCAATTCCAGCCATAGCCTTGTTTTACAACCAAGATGATAAAGATAACTTTTAACTTGATGCCTAAGTGCAAACGATACTCAATCATTCCCCCATGAAAATATTAATTTTTATATCAAATCTTGTCTGAGTCCCATCAAAGGGGAAATTAGTCATCAACCATTGAGCTAGTTCAGATCAAATATGCCGTGAGATAATTTTTTGGTTATTAAATAGGGCTGGCTGAAAAAATGTAAAACCCAGATATATCAAAGGTTACAGACTGATAAAGCTGATAAACAGGAAAAAAGTGCAGGGGTTTTGAAGGGTATACCGGAAAAAGTGTGCATTTTTTGGGATTTCGAGAGATGGCAAAGAAATTTTTAAATTTAGTCCTGACTCCTAACCCCTAAGAAAAAGACTTTCAAGAGCAAACCCTAAATAATTTTCTTTGTCATTTGTAACGATATATAACTTTACCAAATCTATCTTTAGCATGGTAAGTTCTGGTGAAAAAATCAGAAATTTGATCACCGCTGCAAATAGAATCAATCACCACCGGCAACTTACCCGCTATATAATCTTGAATAGCATTGGCTAAATCATCAGTTTGTCCGAGACAGTTACCAATAATTTGAATGTTGTTGATCATGGCAATAGTCATGATTTCGGTAATTGTAGAACCTCGATATTCAAAGTTGCTAGAAGCAGATTGATTATACAAACCGCAAGTAATATATCTACCGCCATTAACTAATGTATTCATTAATCTGCCAAGATATAGATCGAAAAATGGATCGATAATACAATCAAATCCAGGAATCTCTTCCTGTATTTCCTGTGCTAGCACTGGGGAAATTAATTCTTCACTATTCAAATCAACTGGAATAACTCGTTTCACACCTAAATCATGAAACTTTTGGGCAAACTCTTTAGAAGTAGTTGTGACGTAAACATTAACATTATATTTTTGCAGAGCAGCGATCGCAAACAAGGAAGTATTAGATTTAGCAGCAGTAACTAAAATATTAGCACCTGGTGTAATGTTGAGTTTACGGATCATACTATAAGTTGTCTGAGCGCCAATACTAAAGCCAGCAGCTATTTCATCTGGCATTTGCTCAGGTATTTTTAGTAATTTCACCGCATGAAAAACTTGGTATTCTTTTGATCCGTGATTAGTTGGTATTCCCGCAACAACCCCCACTATTCCTGAATCTGGATACTGATTATTACCAATAACGCGATCGCCAACCGCTAAATTAGTTACTTCCCTACCAACGGCGACCACCTCACCCACAAATTCTGAGCCAATTACATAATAGCGATTATCTCCTAAATATGGGGCTGCTGTCAGCATAAAACCCTTATCACGGTAGTTACAAGAAAAAGCAATTTTCCTCACTAAAACCCGGTGTTTATTTTCTGTTAAATCAGGGTCAAAATCAATATTGGGTGTTTCTAGCAAACCCGCCAACAGAGGTATAGAATCTAATTCTATAGGAGAACTCCCTAGAATTTTAGCTTGTGATAAATGAAAATTATCACTACAAATAGCAAGATTTCTCATAAGTAGGTTGGTGTTGAAAATTGTCGTTAAGGCAAGGGAAAAGACTAGAGGCACTCAGGGAGCATCCCAATTTTGAAAAAATAAACTTAGCTACTCTGAAAACCCTCTAAAAATCTGTTCCCTTTGTGTCCTTTGCGTCCTTTACGGTTCAATCATATCAAGCTTGGAAGCATTTTCTTAGTTAGGGGTTGCTGAGAAAGTCTTTCCGTGAGGGCATAGGAGTCAGGAGTCAGGAGTCAGGAGTCAGGAGAAGATTTGAAAATTTCTTTGCCATCTCTTGAAATCCCAAAAAATGCACACTTTTTCCG